>NZ_JBEXCW010000013.1:45998-153029 GCF_040605435.1 Streptomyces sp. NPDC005574 | reverse complement strand
GGCCTCCAAGAAGGACCCGATGGACGTGGGGCTGCGCCGCCGCTTCGGCTACACCGGCGGCGACCTGACGGCGTACGAGGACGAGCACCTGTCCCCGCCGCGCGTCCGGCCCGCGCACGCGGACGTCCCGCCGCTCGCAGGCCGGGTCGGGGTGGGCCCGGCCGTCCCCGTCCTGGAGCTGCCGCGTTCCTGGGGCGCCGCCCGCACCGCCCTGCGGTTCACCGCGGACGGCACCGCCCAGGACCCCGGCCGGCCCGTGGTGCACGCCGACGAACTCGGCGACCTCGCGCTCCTCGCCCGCCTCGCCGCCCCGGGCGCCGACCCGCCGCCCGACGTGCGGACACTCGAAACGGCGGCCGCCGGCACGCCCTGGCTGCTGGCCACCCTGTACGCGGTGGTCACCACGGCGAGTCTGCGCGCGGCGGCCGGGGAGATCAACGTCCATCACTCCACGCTCCAGGACCGGTTGACGCACGCCGAGCACCTGCTCGGCTGGCCGGTGCGCACCCCCCAGGGCCGGCTCAGGCTCCATCTCGCGCTGACCATGCGGCACTTGGCCCGTCCGTAGCGGGGCCGCCCACGGCCGAGATGTTCCGGATCACCGGGTTCCGGCATGCGTCGCCGCCGGCCGGGAGGGGCAAGGTCCTCAAGGACGCGCCGCCAGGGGCGCGTCGCGCACCCCGTAGGAGAACGGAGACCTCGTGACGACGGACCACGTTGCCCCGACGGCTCGGCCCGCCCCCGCGGCGCGGATGTGTCCCGCGCAGATGGAGCGGCTCGACGACGTGATCATCGCCCTCCTCGCCCGGCGCCGCGCGATGGCCCGGGAACTCCCTCCCCCGGCCCGCGCCCGCGCCGTCGACCCCGACTTCGCGGAGTCCGTCCGGGAGGTCACGGACCGCTACCGCGAGGAACTGGGCGGCGCCGGCGAACTCGTCGCCCGCGCGGTCATGGTGCTGTGCCACCCGGGCCGGCAGCCCTGACCGCCCCCGCCACGGACGCCTCGTCCCCCGGTCAAAACCGGGACTCGGCGCGGCCCGGAACGCCCGCCGCGGACCGGGAAGGCGCAGGTGACGGACGGGGGCGGCGTTGACAGGGCTGCGGAGGCGGCCGTAGAAATGGGCCGCATGAGCCTGCCGCAGCTACCCCTGTCCGGCATCACGGTGGTCAGCCTGGAACAGGCCGTGGCCGCGCCCTACGCCACCCGGCAGCTCGCCGACCTCGGGGCCCGCGTGATCAAGGTGGAACGCCCGGGTGAGGGCGACTTCGCCCGCCGCTACGACACGACGGTGCACGGCCACTCCAGCTATTTCGTCTGGCTCAACCGGTCCAAGGAGTCCCTGACCCTGGACCTGAAGGACCCGCGCGGACGCGACATCCTCCACCAACTCCTCGACGGCGCCGATGTGTTCGTGCAGAACCTGGCCCCGGGGGCGACCGGCCGCCTGGGCCTGGGCACCGACGCCCTCACCCGCCGCCACCCCCGGGTCGTCCCCTGCACCATCTCCGGTTACGGCACCTCGGGCCCCTGGGCCGACCGCAAGTCCTACGACCTGCTCGTGCAGTGCCAGACCGGCCTGGTGTCACTGACCGGGACGCCCGGGGAGCCGGCCCGGGTCGGCATCTCGGTCGCCGACATCGCCGCCGGGATGTACGCCTACAGCGGCGTCCTCACCGCGCTGTTCACCCGCGCCACCACGGGCCGCGTCCACCCCGTGGAGGTGTCCCTGTTCGAGGCGCTCGCGGAGTGGATGGGACAGCCCGCCAACTACACGCGCTACGGCGGCACGCAGCCCCCGCGCCTGGGCACCCAGCACGCCACGATCGCGCCCTACGGCGCCTTCACCGCGGCCGACGGCGGGGACGTCCTCCTCTCCGTCCAGAACGAACGGGAGTGGGCCGCGCTGTGCGACCGCTTCCTCGGCCGGCCGGAGCTGACCTCCGACCCGCGGTTCGCGACCGGCTCGGACCGCGTCGCCCACCGCGAGGAGATCAACGCGGTCGTCGCCGAGCGCGTCGCCCGCTCCGACGCCATGGAGGTCCTCAAGGACCTGGAGGACATCGGCATCGCGTGCGCCGGGGTCAACGACGTCACCGCGTTCCTCGACCATCCGGTGCTGGCCGCCCGCGACCGCTGGCGCGAGGTGGCCGTACCCGGCGCCACGGTGCGGGCGCTGCTGCCGCCCGCCGATCTCGTGGGTGTGCCGGCCCGCATGGACCCCGTGCCGGCCGTGGGCGAGCACACGGACGCCATTCTCGGGGAACTCGGCCGCAGCGGCGCCGACATCGCCTCGCTGCGCGCGGACGCCGTCGTCTGAGCGGGCAGGCCCCGCCGCCCGCCTCCGCCCGTGCCGCCGGGGCAGCGGCCCCTCGGCGTCGAAGTAGCCGCCGGTCGGCCCGTCGGGACCGGACCGCGCCATCCGCACGATGATCTCGGCGCCCTCCTCGACGGTCCGGGTTCCGGTACGGCCGTTCAGGTCGGTCGCGGTGAACCCGGGCTCGACCGCGTTGATCCGCAGCTGCGGGAACGCCTTCGCGTACTGCACGGTGACCATGTTCAGCGCCGCCTTGGACGCCGGGTAGGCGACGCCCGGATAGAAGTGGGCCGGTGAGGCCGGGTCGGCGAGCCCGGTCAGCGAGGCGAGTCCGCTGCTGACGTTGACTACGACGGGCGCCGCCGAACGCCGCAGCAGCGGCAGGAACGCCCGGGTGACCCGTACGACGCCGAAGACGTTCGTCTCGAACGTCGTCCGCATGTGGTCGGCGGTCAGGTCGGCGGCCGTGACGATGCTGTTGCCGGGGCCCCGCCCCTCGACGCCGGCGTTGTTGACGAGCACGTCCAGCTCTCCCTCGGCCCCTACGGTCTTCGCCGCGGCCTCGACGGAGGCGTCGTCGGTGACGTCCAGCTGGACGAACCGCGCGCCGAGGCGCTCGGCGGCCGCCCGCCCGCGAGCGGCGTCCCGGGCACCCACGTAGACGGTGTGTCCCGCGGCGACGAGCCGGCGGGCGGTCTCGAACCCGAGACCCTTGTTCGCTCCGGTGATCAGTGTGGTGGTCATGTCCCCCAGCGTGCGGTCCCCCGCCGGGACGAGCCAGGAGTCCCGGCTTCCTGGGACTGCCGGTACCAGGCACGCGGCCCGCCGCCCGGTGTTGACTGGGGGCATGGCGGTGACGGAGTTCGGACAGGCGGTACGGCGCTGGCGCGACCGGGTCGACCCGCAGGCGGCCGGGCTGCCGGCCGGCGGACAGCGGCGCGCGGCGGGCCTGCGCCGTGAGGAGCTGGCGCTGCTGGCGGGGATCTCCGTGGACTACGTCACCCGCCTCGAACAGGGCCGGGCCGCCAACCCGTCGGCGCAGGTCGTGGAGGCGCTGGTGCGGGCGCTGCGCCTGTCGTGGGAGGAGCGCGCGTACCTGTTCCGGCTGGCCGGCCTGGTGCCGCCGGGCCCGGAGACCGTGCCCGCGTACGTCCCGCCGAGCGTGCAGCGGCTGATGGACCGGCTGACCGGGGCCGCCGTCGCGGTCTCCGACGCGGCCTGGACCCTGCTGCTGGCCAATCCGCTGTACTCGGCACTGATGGGAGACGCCTCCGGGCTGCGCGGCTTCGAGCGCAACGGCGTGTGGCGCAACTTCCTGGGACCGGCCGGCCGGGTGCGGCACACGCCGGAGGAGCGCCGCGCGTTCGAGGTCGTCATGGCCGCCGACCTGCGGGCGACGTCCGGCCGCTATCCGGCCGACCGGCAGCTGCGCCGGCTGGTGACGGAACTGCGCACCGACAGCGCGCGGTTCGCGGAACTGTGGGACACGGGTGTCGTCGGCCGGCAGGAGGGGTCGCGCAAGACCGTCGAGCACCCGCGGGTCGGCCCGCTGACCCTGGACTGCGACGTGCTCAGCGTGGCGGGCAGCGACCTGCGCATCCTGGTCTACACGGCCGAGCCCGGCACGGCGGACGCCGACCGGCTCGCCCTGCTCGGCGTCCTGGGCACCCAGACCCTGACCGGGCCGTGAGCCGTGAACCGCCCCGCCTCCGGGACAGCTGGCCTCAGCCCGCCGGGGAGCGCGCGACGCGGAAGCCCACGTCGTCCACCCGGAAGGTGGGGTGGCTGCGGCGGCGCACCGACGCCCGGCAGCTCCAGTGCTCGTCGAACCAGCCGCCGCCGCGCAGCACCCGGTAGGAGCCGTAGACCTCGGCGTCGTAGACGTCCCAGCACCATTCCCACACGTTGCCCAGTGTGTCGCCGAAGCCCCAGGCGTTGGGGCGGCGGCTCCCCACCTCGTGCGGGCGCTCCCCGGAGTTGCCCCGGTACCAGGCGATCTCGTCCAGGGGCCCGTAGCGCGGTCCGGTGGTGCCGGCGCGGCAGGCGTGTTCCCACTCGGCCTCGTCGGGCAGCCGGTAGCCGTCGGCGGCCGGGTCCCGCTCGACGCCGTCCCCGTCGTCCGCCACGCGGTAGGCGGGGGTGAGCTCCTGGCGCGCGGACAGGGCGTTGCAGAACCGGACGGCGTCCCACCAGGAGACCCCCTCGACGGGCAGGCGGTCCCCCGCGGCGGTGCTCGGGCGCGCGCCGGTCACCTGCGCGTAGAGCTCCTGGGTGACCGGGTGCGCCGCCAGTTCGCAGGGCGCGACCTCGACCTGCCAGCGGCGCCGGGTCCGCCGGTCCGACAGCGTGACCTCGCCCGGCGGGACGGCGATCATCGTGAGCGGGGCAGGCGCATCCATGCCCGGATGATCTCACCCCGGACGCGGGACCCGCCGAACGCCCGTCGCCGGGCCCGCCCATGCCCCGGTCCCGGCCCCGCCCTCCTCCCCCGGCCGTGCCGTTCAGGCCCAGGCCGTCACCGGGAGGAAGGAGCTGTCCTGCCGGAACAGGTCGGTGCCGTCCGCGCGGTCCACGCGGAGCCGGTAGTCGTAGTGGCGCAGGTAGCGGCCGGGATAGTTGTACGACTCGAAGCGCACCGACCCGCCGGCGGTGCCCGTGCGGGCGATGAACGTGGCGTCCTCGGCGAAGGTCGAGGTGCCGTCGTCGGCGTCGAAGCGGCCGCGGAAGTCCCAGTGGCGGAGGTAGTTGCCGGTGGCGTCACGGAACGAGCAGGCGTTGTTGTCGGCGAGTCCGGCCACGACCGTGAAGGTGGACGCCTGCTTCTCGGCGGTGCTGCTGGAGGCGCTCACCACGGGGAGGTCGAGCAGGGAGGACCGGGCCTGCCAGTAGCGGGTGGGGAAGTTGGCGGACCGGAAGGAGCGCGGGACGCCCTTCGCCGGGCTCGGACCGCCGGACACGGTCTCCTTCACCACCGTGAAGTGCCGTGCGGTGCCGGAGATCACGGGCAGTGCGGCCGGCGCCGACCAGGTGGCGAAGGTGTCGTAGCTGTCGCTGGAGTAGTAGGTGCCGTCGCCGTAGCCGTCGAAGAAGATCCGCCAGCCGCCGTTGTCGAGCTGCACCAGCGCCGGGCCCTCGCGGTAGCTGCCCCAGCCCGCCCAGTCGCCCGTCCTGCTGATCGTGTAGGGGCCGGTGAGGCTGGGGGCCGTCGCGTACTCGATGTACTTGGTCGTCTCGTTCTTCGTGAACGCGTGGTAGGTCGAGCCGCCGCGCACGATGAACGTGTCGATGTGGTTGCTGCCGATGCCCGCCAGGGCGACGGGTGAACTCCAGGCCGTGAGCGCCGGGTTCGTGGCTTTCAGCAGGTAGGGAGTGAAGATCCACTCGTCACTCGTCAGGGAGCAGGACACGATGACGTGGACGCTGCCGTCCGCGTCGACGAACCACTCCGGCGCCCACGCCCGCGACAGGTTGGCAAGGGGCACCGTGTAGTCGTGGAGGAAGGTCCATTTGAGGCGGTCGGAGCTGCGGGCGAAGCCGATGGTGGTGCTGACGTCCTGCCAGGTGTGGGTGGTGTACGTCAGGTAGTAGAAGCCGTTGGTGTGCTTGAGGATGCTGGCGTCGCGGATCCTGTTGCTCGGCGGCGTGTACGCGGAGGCCCGGGTCAGCCGGAAGTCGGTGGCGTCGTCGGACTGGTAGACGTCGACCGTGCCGTCGTCGCTGTTGAGGAACGGCACGATCGTGTACCGCGTGGCGGAGCCGCTCGGCGGTGCGGCGGCCAGCGCCGTACCGAGCAGGCCGGGCGCCTCGCCGAGCACGACGGCCGAGGCGGGGAGGACGGCCAGCGCACGCAGCAGGGTGCGGCGGGACGGCGTGGGGGGACGTGCGCTCACGTGCGGCTCCTTGGTCCGACCGGACGACCGGCACCCGAAAGACCGGCGTCCGGAATACCGAACATGGTTCGGAAAGTCGGTCAGAAGGTAGGGGTGGGGAACAGGCGCGTCAATGCTTCGCGCATGACCCGGTGGCGCCTGTGGGGACACTGTGGCGCGGAACCAACTCGACGTCTGAGGAGAGAGGTTCGAGATTCCGTACCGCGGCGGCCCACCGGAGGTTACCGTTCGGTAGACCGCGTCTCCGGAGGTGCCCGCATGACACCCGAACGTTCCGCCGGCCTGCGGGAGAGCGCCCGCGCGCTGTCCGCCGGGGAGACGACGTCCCGCGCGCTGGTGACCGAGGCGCTGGCCAGGATCGAGGCGACCCAGGGAACCCTGAACGCCTTCCGGATCGTGCGTGCCGAGGCGGCGCTCGCCGAGGCCGACGCGGCGGACCGGGAGTTGGCCGCCGGGGTGAGCCGGCCGCTGCTCGGGGTGCCGGTGGCCGTGAAGGACGACATGGACGTGGCCGGCGAACCGACCGCGTTCGGCTGCCGCGGCACCCACCCGCCCGTCCCCGAGGACGGCGAGGCGGTACGGCGGCTGCGCGCGGCCGGCGCCGTGATCGTCGGCAAGACCAACACCTGCGAGTTCGGCCAGTGGCCCTTCACCGAGGGCCCCGCGTTCGGCGCCACCCGCAACCCCTGGAGTCCGGGCCACACGCCGGGCGGCTCCTCCGGGGGTTCGGCCGCCGCCGTCGCCGCCGGCCTGGTGCCCGGGGCGCTCGGTTCGGACGGCGCCGGTTCGGTCCGCATCCCCGCCTCCTGGACCCAGCTGATCGGCATCAAGCCGCAGCGCGGCCGGATCTCCACCTGGCCGCGGGGCGAGGCCTTCCACGGCATCACCGTCAACGGCACCCTCGCCCGCACGGTCGCCGACGCCGCCCTGCTGCTGGACGCGGCGAGCGGCAACCACGCGGGCGACCCGCACCGGCCGCCTGCCCTCACCGTGTCCGATGCCGTGGGCCGCGACCCCGGCCGGCTGCGCGTCGCGCTGTCCCTCACCCCGCCGTTCACCGCCCTGCCCGCCCGGCTGGGACCCGAGGTGCGCGCCCGTGTCGTGCAACTCGCCGAGAAACTGGCCGCGTTGGGGCATGTCGTGGAGGAGGCCGACCCGCCGTACGGCCTGATCGGCCTCGGTTTCCTGCCCCGCGCCACCGCCGGTATCGCCGAACGCGTCCGCGAGGCACCCTTCCCCGCGCTGCTGGACCGCCGCACCCGTGAGGCCGCCCGGCTGGGCCGCCTGCTGGGCGGTGTTCCGCTGCGGGCGGCCCGGCGCGCCGAGGCGGTGCTGCACCGCCGGATCGGCGCCTTCCTCACCTCGTACGACGTGATCCTCGCGCCGACGACGGCCGCTCCCCCGCCGCGGATCGGCGCGATGCTGGAGCTGAGCGGCCCGGCCACCGACCGCGCGATGATCGCCGCCTGTCCCTACGCCTGGCCGTGGAACGTGCTGGGCTGGCCCGGGATCAGCGTCCCCGCCGGCTTCGTCGACGGCGGGCTGCCCGTCGGTGCCCAGCTGCTCGGGCCGGCGGACAGCGAGCCGCTGCTGGTCTCGCTCGCCGCGCAACTGGAGGCGGACCTGCGCTGGTACGAGGCGTGGCCCCCGCACCAGCCTGCCCCGCGTCTCCCGGCCGCGTAGGCCGGGTCCGGCCCTTCCCTCCGGGCGGCCGGCACCTGTCGTCGCACACCGCCCGGGCGCGTGGGGCCCGTACCCTGGGACGATGGACGATGCGTCGATGGTCGGACTCGTGGGGCGGGTCACCGGAACGGTCGGGCCCGGGCTCGTGGGCGAGGTGATCGTCCGGGTGCGCGGCGGCGCCGAGCACTTCCTCGCCTACGCGGCTCAGGGCACCGGCCGCATCGAGTCCGGCACGGTCGTGATGGTGGTGGAGTACCTTCCGCCGAGAACGGTCTACGTGACGGCGGCGTACGACAGTTGAGCGCGCTTCGGCGCAGGTGACGCCGTATGTATCAAGATTTCGACAAGGATGGGCCGGTGCCTGTTCCGCGCTGACGGGCAGGAGCACACTCCCTTCGTTCGGTGCCGAAAGGGCACCATCCAAAGGGGGCGCATGCCGATGGTCATCGGCGTCGTTGCGGGGGTGGCGCTTGTCGCCGTCCTCGTTCTCATCGGTCTGTTCAAGTTGATGTGGCGGGTCGCGGAACCCAACGAGGCACTCATCATCTCCGGTTCCACGCACCGGACGGAGGGCCTCGGGGAGGGCATGGGGTTCCGCATCGTCACGGGGCGCGGCACGCTGGTCCTGCCCGGCGTGCAGGCGGTGCGCAAACTCTCGCTCGACCTGAACGAGACGGAGTTGCATGTGGACTGCGTGACCCACCAGGGCATTCCGCTCAAGGTGCGGGGCGTGGTCATCTTCAAGGTGGGCGACGACTTCGTGTCGATCGCCAACGCGGGGCGGCGATTCCTCGACCAGCAGAAGCTGATGGCGGAGCGGGTGCACAACGTCTTCGCCGGTCATCTGCGGTCCATCGTCGGCGGGTTGACGGTCGAGGACATGATCCGCGACCGGGAGAAGCTCACCGGGCAGACCCGGGCGGCCTGCGGTACGGAGATGGAGAAGCTCGGTCTCATCGTCGACTCGCTGCAGATCCACGAGATCGAGGACCCGACCGGGTACATCCAGAACCTGGCCATGCCGCACGCGGCGGCCGTGCAACGGGACGCGCGGATCGCGCAGGCCGAGGCCAACCGGCTGGCCACCGAGGCGGAGCAGCAGTCCTTCGCGCGGATGGCGCAGGCCACCCGGGACAGCGAGATCCTCCAGGCGGGCTACCAGGCCGAACGCGACAAGGCGGGTGCCAAGGCCCGGCAGGCCGGTCCGCTCGCCGACGCCGCCGCCCGGCAGGAGGTCGTCGTCCAGGAGACCCGGGTCGCCGAACTGGAGGCCCAGCGGCGGGAACAGCAGCTCCAGGCGGACGTCCGCAAACCGGCGGACGCCAAGGCGTACGAGAAGCGCACCCTGGCGGAGGCGGAGCGCGACGTGCGGATCTCGGGCGCGCAGGCCAAGGCCCGGGAGACGGAGCTCGCGGCCGCCGCGGAGGCGACCCGGGTGAAGACGGCCGCGGGCGCGGAAGCCCAGGCGACCGAGGCGCGGGGTGCCGCGGCCGCCACGGCGACGCGGGCCACCGGTGAGGCGGAGGCCGCCGCCGCACAGGCCAGGGGTCTGGCGGCGGCCGAGGCGATCAGGGCGCAGGGGCTCGCGGAGGCCGAGGCCATCAAGGCCCGTGCCGCCGCCCTGGCCGAGAACCAGGAAGCCGTCGTGGCGCAGCAACTCGCCGAGAACTGGCCCGAGATCGTGCGGGCCGGCGCGTCCGCCTTCGGCAACGTCGACAACATGGTCCTGCTCAACGGGGCCGACGGCATGGCCGACGTGTTCGCCAAGGCCCTCACCATGGGCGGCACCGGACTGGGGCTGGCCCGTCAGCTCCTGGCGTCGATGAACCAGAACGAGCGGACGCCGTCCGGGAGTTCGCCGCTGAACGGGTCCGTGGCACCTCCGGCGCAGCGGGTGCCGGTGGAGCAGGACCAGGGGTGAGGTGAGCGGTCGCGGGGGTCACGCTCTACCGTGACCCCCGTGACTGCGTTTACCGATGAAGACGTTCCGGGCCGCTCCGGTCCCACCGCGACCGTCCAGGCCGACCCCCGCGAGGTGGGCCGGGTGCGGACGGAGTACTCGCCCGCGCACGACGGGGACCCGGACCCCGGGGAGATCGTCTGGACCTGGGTGCCCTTCGAGGAGAACGACGGCCGCGGCAAGGACCGCCCGGTGCTCGTCGTCGCCCGGGAGGCCGGCGGCACCCTGCTCGCCGTCCAGCTGTCGAGCAAGCGGCACGACGGGGACCGCGAGTGGGTGCCCATCGGAAGCGGCCCGTGGGACAGGTCGGGACGGGACTCGTGGGTGGACGTGGACCGCGTACTGCGGCTGCACGAGGACGGGATGCGCCGGGAGGCGTGCGCCATCGACCGGATGCGGTTCAACCTGGTCAGGCAGCGGCTGGCGGAGCGCTACGGCTGGAGGTGACCCCGGGCCGGCCGAGCCGCACCGGCGCCGGGACGCGCCGAGGCACCGGCGCCCCAGCCGCACCCGCACCCGGCAGGGGCCCGCACCCGCGCCGGGTCACGCCGGGGGCCGGCCCTCCGGGAACGCCCGCAGGAACGCCTCCCGGGTGGTGCCGCCCGGTGTGCGGTCCAGGATGCCGAACACCACGTGCGCGAAGGTGTCGGCGAACCGGCCGCCGGGGCCGAGCAGCGCCCGGAACGCGGCCGCGACCTGGGCGGGGTCGTTCTGGAACACCCCGCAGCCCCAGGCGCCGAGCACCAGGCGGCGGTACCCGTGGGCCGCGGCCGTCTCCAGGACCCGCTCGGCCCGGAGGGCGAGGGCCCTCGGCAGTTCGGACCGGCGCTCCGGGGCCGCCCGCAGCACCACCCCGGCGTTCGGCGCGGCCGCGGTCAGGAAGCCGGCCGCGTACGGCTCGTCCAGCAGCCGGCCGCGGTCGTCGCGGAAGACCGGCACGCCGGGCGAGTGGATGACCCGGTCGGTGTAGAACGGGTCGCGGTGGGCGCGGTGGTGGTCGTAGAACTCCCGGACCGCGACCAGGCACGCGTACAGCGCGGAGGCGCGGCACAGGGCCTCCTCCTGGGCCTGTGCGCCGTTGAGGTAGCCGCCGCCGGGATTGCGGGCCGAGGAGAAGTTCAGGACGGCCACCGGACCCGCGGCCGCGAGCCGGCGTGCCGCCTCCAGGCTGCTCTCGCCGGTGACCTCGAACGACGTACCGAGGGGCTCGCCGGGCGCGGGCACCGGAGTCGGCACCGGCCCGGGTCCGTGCATCCGGGTGGCGTCGCGGGCCGCCCGCACTGCCGCCGCGAGGGGCACCCGGCGCCCGCTCGGGGCGTCGTAGGCCCCGGCGGCCACGATCTCTTCCGTCTCCTTCGCGATCGCGCGCAGCCGCGTGCTCATGGCGCCACCCCCGTGGGCGCCATGAGCACGCGCCGCGTGCTGTCCCCCGTCGTGCTCATGAACGCATCGTGAGCGATGCTGGTCGTGCGGTGCAACAGAGTTTCCCGGTCCCGAGTCCTCTCCGGGCCCACCCCGGCTCTGCTGCCGGACGGGCCCGGAAACACCCCGGAAAGCGAGATCGTCGGCCCCGATTATGACGATTTGCCCCCTTGTGCCGAGCGACGCGAGCGGCTTGGGTGGGACGAGTGCCGTCGACCCGGCCCACCCGGCCGGGAGCCGGTGGCATGGTGGATTCTCAGGAGGATTCCGACATGTCCGACATACCAAGCGCCTCTCAGGCGCGCGACTGTACGGAGCCCCGCACCGCCCTCACCGAAGCAGAGGTGGAGGCACTGGTCCGGGGCATCTGTTTCAAGACCGGCCCGCCCCGAACCGTCGGGGTGGAAGTGGAATGGCTCGTCCACGAGCTGAGCGCACCGCAGCTCCCGGTCACCCGTGACCGACTCGAAGCGGCCTACGCCGCACTGCGGACCGTGCCGCTGAAGTCGGCACTCACCGTTGAACCCGGCGGCCAGCTGGAACTGAGCTCGCCGCCCGCCGCCTCCCTGATGGAGTGCGTCGACACCGTCTCCGCCGACCTCGCCGCCGTCCGCGCGGTCCTGGCCGAGGACGGTCTCGCTCTCGTCGGCCTCGGCCACGACCCGTGGCACTCGCCCCGCAGGTTCCTGCGCGAACCCCGCTACGACGCCATGGAGGCCTGCCTGGACCGCACCGGTCCGGCCGGCCGCGCCATGATGTGCACCTCCGCCTCCGTCCAGGTGTGCCTGGACGCCGGGTACGAGGAGCCGGGGCCGCTCGGGCACGGGCGGCGCTGGTGGCTGGCGCACCAGCTGGGCGCGGTACTGGTGGCGGCCTTCGCCAACTCGCCCGTCGCCGCGCACGAGCCGACCGGCTGGCTCTCCACCCGCCAGCTCCTGTGGACGGAGATCGGCCCCGGCCGCGCGGGCGCGCCCCCGCTGGAGGGCGACCCCCGCGAGAACTGGGCCCGGCACGTGCTCGACGCGCCGGTGATGTGCATACGGCAGGACGACCGGCCGTGGGACATCCCCGACGGGCTGACCTTCCGGGAGTGGACCAGGTCGGGAACGCCCAGGCCACCGACCCGGGCCGACCTCGACTACCACATGACGACCCTGTTCCCGCCGGTCAGGCCGCGTGGTCATCTGGAGTTCCGGATGATGGACGCGCAACCGGGCGACGACGGATGGATCGTTCCGCTCGCCGTCACGACGGCCCTGTTCGACGACCCGCAGGCCGCCGAGACCGCCTACCGGACGGTGAAACCGCTGGTGGAGAGGGCGCTGTCGATGCCCGCGCCGCACAATCCGCTGTGGATCGACGCGGCGCGACACGGCCTGGGCGACCCCGAACTGCGGGAGGTGGCCGTCACCTGCTTCACGGCGGCCGTCGAGGCCCTGCCGCGGCTCGGCGCCGCCGACGAGGTCACGGACGCCGTCCGGACGTACCTGGACCGCTATGTCAGCCGCGGCCGCTGCCCCGCCGACGATCTGCTGGACCGGATGCGCGGCGCGAGCCGTCGTCCGCACGGGAAGGACATCCGCACATGACCGACCCCGCCCTCGACGCGGAGACGTTCCGGGAGCGGGCGCTGACCACGCTCGTCACCGCCCGGGACCGCACCACCCTGCTGACGAGCTGCGTGGAGGAGCCCGACCTCACCGCGCAGCACTCGCCGCTGATGTCTCCCCTGGTGTGGGACCTGGCGCACATCGGCAACCAGGAGGAGCAGTGGCTGCTGCGGGCCGTCGCCGGCCAAGAGGCGATCCGCCCGGAGATCGACGGCCTCTACGACGCCTTCGAGCACCCGCGCTCCGAACGCCCCTCCCTGCCCCTGCTGCCGCCGGCCGAGGCTCGCCGGTACGCGGCGGACGTACGCGGCCGGGTGCTGGACGTGCTGGAGCGCACCGCGTTCCAGGGGACGCGGCTGACCGAGGCGGGCTTCGCCTTCGGGATGATCGCGCAGCACGAACAGCAGCACGACGAGACCATGCTGATCACCCATCAGCTGCGGCGGGGGCCCCAGGCGCTGACCGCTCCTGACCCTGCGCCCGCGCCCGCGTTCACCGGACCGGCCGAAGTCCTCGTGCCCGGTGGCCCGTTCACGATGGGCACCTCGACCGAACCGTGGTCGCTGGACAACGAACGCCCCGCGCACCGGCGCGAGGTGGCCGCCTTCCACATCGACACGACGCCGGTGACCAACGCCGCCTACCAGGCGTTCATCGAGGACGGCGGCTACGGCGACGAGCGGTGGTGGACACCGGAGGGCTGGGCCCACATCCGCCGCCACTCCATCGAGGCGCCGCAGTTCTGGCGCCGCGAGGGACGGCAGTGGCTGCGGCGCCGGTTCGGCGTGACCGAGGTCGTGCCGCCCGACGAGCCGGTCCTGCACGTGTGCTGGTACGAGGCCGACGCCTACGCCCGCTGGGCCGGGCGCCGGCTGCCCACCGAGCCCGAGTGGGAGAAGGCCGCCCGCCACGACCCGGTCGGCGACCGCTCCAGGCGCTACCCGTGGGGCGACACCGACCCGGGCCCCGAACACGCCAACCTCGGCCAGCGCCACCTGCGTCCGGCCCCGGCAGGCAGCTACCCGGCGGGTGAGTCGCCCCTCGGCGTACGGCAGTTGATCGGTGACGTGTGGGAGTGGACGTCGAGCGACCTCACGCCGTACCCGGGGTTCAACGCGTTCCCGTACAAGGAGTACTCGGAGGTCTTCTTCGGCCCCGAGCACAAGGTGCTGCGCGGTGGTTCGTTCGCCGTGGACCCGGTGGCGTGCCGGGGCACCTTCCGCAACTGGGACCTGCCGATCCGGCGGCAGATCTTCTCCGGCTTCCGTACGGCCCGCTCGGCGGCCGCCTGATGTGCCGTCACCTGGCCTATCTGGGGCCCGAGGAGCCGCTGGGCCGGCTGCTGCTCCAGCCGCCGCACAGCCTGTACCGCCAGTCCTGGGCGCCCCGCAGGCAGCGTCACGGCACCGTCAACGCCGACGGTTTCGGCGTCGGCTGGTACGCGCAGGGAGATCCGGTACCGGCCCGGTACCGGCGGGCCGGCCCCATCTGGGCCGACCAGTCCCTCGCCGACCTGGCCCGCGTGGTGCGCTCGGAGGCGGTGCTCGCCGCGGTGCGGGACGCCACCCTGTCGGGCGCGGACGCCGAGGCCGCGGCGGCGCCGTTCGCCTCCGGCCCCTGGCTGTTCAGCCACAACGGCGCCGTCAGGGGCTGGCCGCACTCCCTCGCACCCCTCGTGCAGGGCCTGCCGGCCGCCGACGTCCTGTCCCTGGAGGCCCGCAACGACTCGGCGCTCGTGTGGGCGCTGGTCCTCGCCCGGCTGCGCGGCGGCGACGAGGAGGGGCAGGCACTGGCCGACACGGTCCTGGAGGTCGCCGCGGCGGCCCCCGGCTCCCGGCTCAACCTGCTGCTCACCAACGGCGAGGCCATCGCCGCGACCGCCTGGGGCGACACCCTCTGGTACCTGTCCCGGCCCGGCGGCGGCACCGTCGTGGCCTCCGAGCCCTACGACGACGACCCGCACTGGCAGGAGGTCCCCGACCGCACCCTGCTCGCCGCGAGCCGCACGGACGTACTGCTCACCCCGCTCAAGGAGCCCGACGACACCCTGACGCCCGCACCGCAGGCATCGCCCGCTTCCGCGAAGGAGCCCCGTACGTGAGCCCGTTCCTTCTCACCCGCACCCTGCCCGAGGACGCCACGGAGGCCGCGTTGCGCGCCGACGTCCACCAGGGCCTCACCCGCACCGCCAAGACGCTGCCGCCGAAGTGGTTCTACGACGCCCACGGCAGCGAACTGTTCGAGCAGATCACCGAGTTGCCCGAGTACTATCCGACGCGCGCCGAGCGGGAGATTTTGATCGCCCGAGCCGGCGAGGCGGCCGCCGCGACCGGCGCCCGCACCCTCGTCGAACTGGGTTCCGGCTCCTCGGAGAAGACCCGGCACCTGATCGACGCGCTCACCCGACTGCACACCTACGTCCCGGTCGACGTCAGCGAGAGCGCGCTCACCCAGGCGGGCCACGCGCTCGTCGCGGAGCGCCCGGGACTGGACGTGCACGCGCTGATCGCCGACTTCACCGCCGGCCTGACGCTGCCGGACACACCGGGTCCCCGGCTGGTGGCGTTCCTCGGCGGCACCATCGGCAACCTCCTGCCGGCCGAGCGGGCCGCGTTCCTGGCCCTGGTCCGTGGGCTGCTCTCGCCGGGCGACGCGCTGCTGCTCGGCACCGACCTGGTCAAGGACGAACAGGTCCTGGTCAGGGCCTACGACGACGCGGCCGGGGTGACGGCCGCGTTCAACAAGAACGTGCTGAGCGTCGTCAACCGGGAACTGGGCGCCGACTTCGATCCCGGCGCCTTCGACCACGTGGCGCTGTGGGACGCCGGGAACGAGTGGATCGAGATGCGGCTGCGTTCCCGTGCCGCGCAGACCGTGAAGATCCCGGCGCTCGACCTCGCCGTCGACTTCGCGGCCGGCGAGGAGCTGCGCACCGAGATCTCCGCGAAGTTCCGCGAGGACGGTGTACGCACCGAACTGGCCGCGGCGGGGCTGGAGTTGAGTCACTGGTGGACGGACCGGGCGGGCCGGTTCGCCCTGTCGCTCAGCGTGGCGCGGTAGGGGCGGTGCGGCAGCGGGTGGGCCGGGCCGTCTCGCGCTCCGCCGTGGCGTGGGGCACGGTGGAACCACCCGTGACGCCTGTGTCGCGGTGGAGAGGAGCACCCGTATGTCGGACCACACCTACCGGGTCACCGAGATCGTCGGCACCTCGCACGAGGGCGTCGACCAGGCCATCCGCAACGCGGTCACCCGGGCCTCGCAGACCCTGCGCAACCTGGACTGGTTCGAGGTGACGCAGGTCAGGGGCCAGATCGAGAACGGTGAGATCGAGCACTACCAGGTCGGTCTGAAGGTCGGTTTCCGCCTCGAGGACTCGGACTGACGCTCCGCCGCACCGAGCCCGCCGACCCCGGCGGGGACCCGGCCCGCGTGTCGGGTCCCCGCCGCCTCAGGTCCGCCCCTCCCGCTCCTGCGCCCTCTCGAGCGCGCCGGACGGGGCGGTCCAGCGGGCCCGCACGACGTGGTACCCGGCGCGTTCGGCGTCCGCGCACACGAGCGCGTCGTCGTCCACGAACACCCGGACCTCCCGGCCGTGGGCGAGCCGGCCGAGGACCTCCAGCTTGGTGCGCCGGGCCGGCCTGCGGTCGTTGTCGCGCCGCATGTACACGCGTCCCTCCGGCAGCCCGTGCGCGGCGAGCCAGTCGAACGTGTCGCGGCGGCAGCGCTCGGGCCGTCCGGTGAGATAGACGATCTCGCACTCGCGCGCGCTGTCCCGCGCCAGCTCGACGCCCTGCGGGATCGGCGGGTCGTGCGGCGCGGCGGCGAAGAAGCCGTCCCAGTCGCGTGGCGAGCGCTCCAGGAACCGCTGCCGGTGCCCCGTGTCGGCGAGGGTGTTGTCCAGGTCGAACACGGCGAGCGGGCGCGCACTGCTGCTGTCGGTCACGCCGACCAGCCTAGATCTTCCCGTTCGGCTCGCGGGCCCCGCCGTCGCCGAGGGCCGGCGGGACTGGCGGGACTGGCGGGACTGGCGGACAAGGAGCCGCCACCGGGTCGTTCAGCGGCCGGCCGGCCGGTAGAAGTGCTCGCGGACCCGGCGCAGCCACGCCTCGGCGGGCGCCTCCTCGGGCCGGTCGGGCAGTGCGCTCGGCCGCTCGGTGAAGGCGTTCTCGTAATGGCTGAGCACGGGCCGCGCGGCGGACGCGTCGGCGGCGACGCGCTCTCCGAACGCCCGGTACTCCTCGGGGTCCTCCAGGCGGATCGTCAGCCGCCCGGTGGTGTAGAGCTCCAGGCCCTGGTGGCACAGCCGCTTCAGGTGCCGGGCGTGTTTCGCCGTCCGGGCGCGGGCCTCGGCGGAGCCGGCGGGGTCACGGGCTTCGAGGCGGCGGAACTGCTGGGTGGCGTAACCGAGGTAGGCCGCCCTGATCCGCTGGGCGCCGAGCAGCGACGTACGGATGCCGATGAGTTCGTCGCCGAGCGGGGTGCGCACCTCGTACAGCTCGTCCGGCAGCCACACCAGTTCCATGGCGGTCGGGTTGCCGCCCAGGGCGAGCCGGCACCATTTGGCGGCCTCGTGCAGGGTGGTGTCGGGCGCCGTGCCGACGTGGGACTCCTTCGGCTTGTGCAGACCGTGCAGGGCCTCGGTCGGCGTGGCGAACACGCCGAGCCGGTCGATGTCGGAGCCCTCGTGGGCGAGGCCGTACGCGGTCGAACCGACGATGCCGGACAGCAGGACGTTGGGGACGGTCACGGCGGGCCGCCTTCCTGGGACTGGGTGACGTGGGTGGCTCGGAGGGTGTGGACGGGGGCCGCGCGGCCGGCATGCGGGCGTGCCCCATTGTGATGACCTGCGGGAACCGCGGTCACCTGGTTTTCGCCCGGGGCGGGCCGGGAATGCCCCGGGCCGCCGTGCGTTGGAACCGGTGTGAGTTCCGTGATCGCCGCCGCCCGTTTCTCCGTCCTGGACCGTTCCCGCACCCGCGAGGGGCACCCGGACGCCGAGGCGCTGCGCGACACCGTGCGGCTGGCGCGCGACCTCGAGGGGCTCGGCTACCACCGGTTCTGGGTGTCGGAGCACCACGGTGTGCCCGGGGTCGCCGGGTCCGCGCCGACCGTGCTGGCCGCCGCCGTGGCCGCCGCGACGCGCACGATCCGGGTCGGCACCGGCGGGGTGATGCTGCCCAACCACCGGCCGCTGGTCGTGGCCGAGCAGTTCGGGGTACTGGAGTCCCTCTTCCCGGGGCGGATCGACATGGGCCTGGGCCGCTCCGTGGGCTTCACCGACGGGGTGCGCAGAGCGCTCGGACGGGACAAGGGCGACGCCGAGGACTTCGCCGCCCAGCTCGACGAGCTGCTCGGCTGGTTCCGCGGCACCTCGGAAACGGGGGTGCGCGCGCGTCCCGCGGAGGGCCTGAGCGTGCCGCCGTTCGTCCTGGCGATGGGCGAGGGAGCGGCGGTCGCCGCGCGGGCAGGCCTGCCGATGGTGATCGGTGACCTGCGGGACCGCGAGAAGCTGCGGCGCGGCGTGGACCGCTACCGGGAGGCGTTCCGGCCCTCACCGTGGGCGGCCCAGCCGTACGTCGTCGTCTCCGGCACGGTCGCCGTCGCCGCCACGCCCGCCGAGGCACGGCGCCTCCTGGTCCCGGAGGCCTGGTCGATGGCGTACTCCCGGACGCACGGCACCTTTCCGCCGCTGCCGCCCGCCGAACACGTCGAGGCGCTCACGATGACCCGCCGGGAACGCGAGTTCTACGAGTCGGGGCTCACCGGGCAGATCGCCGGTACCGAGGAGCAGGTCGCCGACGAGCTGGAGACCCTGCTCAAGGAAACGGGCGCGCAGGAGGTACTCGTCACCACCAGCACCTACGACCGTGCGGCCCTGCTGGACTCCCACCGCAGGCTGGCCCGTGTGGCCGCCGGCTGAGGGCCCGGCCGTGGTGGGCGCCCGCGGGGTTGTTCGCTCAGGCGACCAGGGTCGCGTGGATCCGGTCCGGCGCGGGGGCCGTGGCCGGCTGGGCCGCGCGGGCCAGTGCCCGGCGGTCCGGGTGGCTGTCCGACGGGATGGCGGCGCACACCTCCACCTCGGCCAACAGCCCGCGCGAGGACACCACGCGCCACACCGACGCGAGCAGCGTGTCCTCGCCGACGAAGGCGGGCGCCGTACTGGCCGCTCCCCCGGCGATCCGGTAGCGCAGCCGCACCGGCTGGACCGGGACGCCCGCGTCGAGGGCGGCCTGGAACACGGCCCGGCGGAAGCTGCCCTGGGCGCGGCCGCACCAGGTGCTGCCCTCGGGGAAGGCCACCACCGCGCCGCCGCCGCGGAGCACCGCAGCGATCCGGGCGACCGTGTCCGGGAGCGCGCGCAGTCGGTCGCGGTCGATGAACAGGGTGGCGCGCGCGGCGATCGGCCCCGCCACGGGCCACCCCCTGATCTCCGCCTTCGCCAGCATCCGGGCCGGGCGCACGGCCGCCAGCAGCGGGATGTCCAGCCAGGAGATGTGGTTGGCGACCAGCAGGAGCCCCCCGGCGGGCGCCGCGGTGCCGGTGACCCGGACCCGAACGCCGGCGGCCCGGACGACGCTCCGGGCCCACCACCGCACCGCGTCGGCGGGGATCCGCCCGCCGAACGGCGACAGCAGCGCCCCGGCGGTCACCAGGGCGGTGACCGCCACCAGCCGCAGCACCGCGAGCGGTACGGCCGTGGCCGGCCCTCTCGGTTCCAGGCACGCGCCCGGGGTGCAGGGCGCGGTGGGCAGCCAGCCGCTCATCAGGCCGGCACGAGGGAGAGGAAGTGCCGCAGGTAGCGCGGGTTGACCCGGCGCATCGACAGCAGTACGTAGAGGTCGGCGACGCCGAAGTCCGGGTCGTGGGCGGGTTCGGCGCACACCCAGGCGCCCAGCCGCAGATAGCCGCGCAGCAGCGGGGGCAGTTCGGTACGGGCGTCGCGGGGGGCGTTCCCGGTGTTCCAGGGCAGCAGCGGGCGGACCCGGTACTCCTGCGGAGCGAGGTGCTTGGCGCGCACCCGGTCCCAGGTGCCGGCGGCCAGGGCGCCGCCGTCGGCGAGCGGGACGGAGCAGCAGCCGGCGAGCCATTCGTGGCCGCGGTCGGTCATGTAGCGGGCGATGCCGGCCCAGATGAGCCCGATGACGGCTCCGTCGCGGTGGTCGGGGTGCACGCAGGAGCGGCCTACCTCGACGAGTCCGGGGCGGATCGGGTCGAGCGGGGTGAGGTCGAACTCGCTCTCCGAGTACAGGCGTCCGGCGATCGCGGCCCGCTCGGGCGGCAGCAGCCGGTAGGTGCCGACCACCTGGCCGGTGGCGGTGTCCGTGACGAGCAGGTGGTCGCAGTGGGCGTCGAAGGCGTCGACGTCCAGCCCGGGCTGCGGGGTGGACAGCAGGGCGCCCATCTCCCCGGCGAACACCTCGTACCGCAGGCGCTGCGCCGCGCGTACGTCCGCCTCGTCGCGGGCGAGGGTGACGGTGTAGTGGACGGGTGCCTCGGGCTGCGGGGGGCGGTCGAGGGTCGTAACGCCGGTCATGGCACTCTCCTGGTCACGGGCCGGTTCGGGGACGACGGCCGTACACCCTGTTTCTTCCGAGGCCGGTTGGCGTGTACGTGACGTAGGCCGGGAGAGCGGATGTGGGAATGCTGAATGCCTGGGGCGCCCCGGAAAGCCAGACGGGACCGGGGATGAGCACCACTCCCGGTCCCGCCCGTCCGCCTGCTCGGCGAACGCCTTCTCGTGTCCTGGGCGGCCCTACCGCCTGGCCACCTTCCGCGTGGCCCGCAGCCACTCCTTGTTCATCGCGGTGATGGACACCAGTGGGATGCCCTTGGGGCAGGCCGTCGCGCACTCACCCGCCAGCGTGCAGCCGCCGAACCCCTCCTCGTCCATCTGCGACACCATGTCGAGCACCCGTGTCTCCCGTTCCGGGGCGCCCTGCGGCAGCACGTTGAGGTGGTTGACCTTGGCGGAGGTGAACAGCATCGCGGCGCCGTTGGGGCAGGCGGCCACGCACGCCCCGCAGCCGATGCACTCCGCGTGCTCGAACGCGAAGTCGGCGTCCGGCTTGGGCACGGGTGTGGCGTGGGCCTCGGGCGCGGCGCCCGTCGGCGCGGTGACGTAGCCGCCGGCCTGGATGACGCGGTCGAGGGCCGACCGGTCGACGACCAGGTCCTTGATCACCGGGAAGGCGGCGGCCCGCCACGGCTCGATGTCGATCGTGTCGCCGTCGGAGAAGGACCGCATGTGCAGCTGGCAGGTCGTGGTGCGCTCGGGTCCGTGCGCGTCGCCGTCGATGACGAGGGAGCAGGCACCGCAGATGCCCTCGCGGCAGTCGTGGTCGAAGGCGACCGGGTCCTCGCCGCCGAGGATGAGCCGCTCGTTGAGGGTGTCGAGCATCTCCAGGAACGACATGTCGGGGGAGATACCGTCCACCTCGTAGGGGGACATGCTGCCTTCGGCGTCGGCGTTCTTCTGCCGCCAGACGCGCAGGGTGAGCTTCATGCGTAGCTCCGCTGGGTGGGGTGGACGTACTCGAAGACCAGGTCTTCCCGGTGCAGCACGGGCGGGGTGCCCGTGCCGGTGAACTCCCAGGCGGCCGCGTAGGAGAACTCCTCGTCCCGCCGGGCCGCCTCGCCGTCCGGGGTCTGCGACTCCTCGCGGAAGTGGCCGCCGCAGGACTCGGCGCGGTGCAGGGCGTCGAGGCACATCAGCTCGGCGAGCTCCAGGTAGTCGACGACGCGGTTGGCCTTCTCCAGGGACTGGTTGAACTCCTCGCCCGTGCCGGGCACCTTGATCCGTCGCCAGAACTCCTCGCGGATCTGCGGGATGCGCTCCAGTGCCTTGCGCAACCCGCTGTCGGTGCGGGCCATCCCGCACAACTCCCACATGAGTTCGCCCAGTTCGCGGTGGAAGGAGTCGGGGGTGCGGTCGCCGTCGACGGACAGCAGGAGGTGGAGCCGGTCCTCGGTCTCCGCCAGCACCTCCTGTACGACGGGGTGTTCGGCGGTGACGGCCTCGTGGTGCGGGTTGCGGGCGAGGTAGTCGTTGATGGTGGCCGGCAGCACGAAGTAGCCGTCGGCCAGGCCCTGCATCAGGGCGGAGGCGCCGAGCCGGTTCGCGCCGTGGTCGGAGAAGTTGGCCTCGCCGATCGCGAACAGGCCCGGGACGGTGGTCTGCAGGTCGTAGTCGACCCACAGGCCGCCCATCGTGTAGTGCACGGCCGGATAGATCCGCATCGGCACCTCGTAGGGGTTCTCCGCGGTGATCCGCTCGTACATGTCGAAGAGGTTGCCGTACTTCTCCTCGACCGCCCTGCGGCCCATCCGGCGGATGGCGTCGGCGAAGTCCAGGTACACGCCCTGCCCGCCGGGGCCCACTCCCCTGCCCTCGTCGCAGACGTTCTTCGCGGCGCGGGAGGCGATGTCGCGCGGCACCAGGTTGCCGAACGAGGGGTAGACGCGCTCCAGGTAGTAGTCGCGCTCGTCCTCGGGGATGCGGTGCGGCGGCCGGTCGTCGCCCCGGGCCTTCGGCACCCAGATCCGCCCGTCGTTGCGCAGCGACTCGCTCATCAGCGTCAGCTTGGACTGGTGGTCGCCGGTGCGCGGGATGCAGGTCGGATGGATCTGTGTGAAGCAGGGGTTGGCGAACAGGGCGCCGCGCCGGTGGGCCCGCCAGACGGCGGTGGCGTTGGAGTTCATGGCGTTCGTCGACAGGTGGAAGACGTTGCCGTAGCCGCCGCTGGCCAGGACGACGGCGTCCGCGAAGTAGGTGTCGACGCGTCCGGTGACCAGGTCGCGCGCCACGATGCCGCGCGCCTTCCCGTCGATCACGACCAGGTCGAGCATCTCGGTGCGCGGGTGCATCTCCACGTTGCCGGCGGCGATCTGCCGCGACAGTGCCTGGTAGGCGCCGAGCAGCAGTTGCTGACCGGTCTGGCCGCGGGCGTAGAAGGTGCGCGAGACCTGGACCCCGCCGAACGAGCGGGTGTCGAGGAGGCCGCCGTACTCGCGGGCGAAGGGCACGCCCTGCGCCACGCACTGGTCGATGATCTCCACCGAGATCTGCGCCAGCCGGTGCACGTTGGACTCCCGCGCCCGGAAGTCGCCGCCCTTGACGGTGTCGTAGAAGAGGCGGTGGACCGAGTCACCGTCGTTGCGGTAGTTCTTCGCCGCGTTGATACCGCCCTGCGCGGCGATCGAGTGGGCGCGGCGCGGGGAGTCCTGGTAGCAGAACTGGACGACGTGGTAGCCCTGTTCGGCCAGGGTGGCGCCGGCCGAGCCGCCCGCGAGTCCCGTCCCGACGACGATCACGGTGTGCTTGCGCCGGTTCGCCGGGTTGACCAGCCTGGCCTCGAAACGGCGCTTGTCCCAGCGCTCGGCGACCGGTCCGGCGGGAGCCTTGCCGTCGACGACCGGCTCGCCCGTCGTGTACTGCGCGTAGGTTGTCATCTTCAGCTCACCACTCCGGTCATGACGCCCACGGGTACGGCGACGAAGCCGGCCGTGAGCAGCAGCGCGAGGACGTCGGCCGTGGCCTTCAGGGCGCGGTCGCGGGTGCGGCTGCCGGCGCCCAGGGTCTGCGCGGCGGCCCAGAAGCCGTGCCGGACGTGCAGCCCGAGAGCCAGCATCGCGACGATGTAGACGAGGTTGCCGTACCAGGTGGAGAAGGTGTCCACGACGTTCTGGTACGGATGGCCCTCCTGGAAGCCGCCCGGGTGCGCGGTCCCGGTGGTCAGGTCGAGCAGGTGCCACACGATGAAAAGGCCGAGGATGATCCCGCCCCAGCGCATGGTGCGCGTCGCGTAGCCCGTCCGCGCCTTGCGGTGGACGTACCCGACCGGCCGGGCCCGAAGGTCGCGGCGGCTGAGCTGGTAGGCGGAGGTGGCATGGGCGACGACCGCCACCACCAGCACCACGCGGATGAGCCACAGGGTCCACTCGTCGTGCATGAACGGCTCGCCGACGGTGCGCAGCCAGTGCGCGTAGTGGTTGAACTCGCCCGCCCCGAAGAAGATCTTCAGGTTTCCGATCATGTGGGCGACCAGGTAGAGCAGCATGATCAGGCCGCTGACCGCCATGACGGTCTTCTTCCCGAGGGAGCTGTCCCACACGGTGCGTGCCAGGGACGGTCGTCGGTCCGTCCGCGTTGCGAGAGCCATGTCTGTGGACGCTACGGGCCCACAGGTCCATCGGTCCAAGACATGCTCCGGCTCGTTTCGATAGCCTTCGCCTATCATGGTCGGATGCAGTTCCAGCAGCTCCAGTACTTCGTGGCGGTCGCCGAGACCCGGCACTTCACCCGGGCCGCGGACCTCGTCCACGTCGCGCAGCCCTCCCTCTCCCAGCAGATCAAGGCCCTGGAGCGGGAACTCGGGGCCGACCTGTTCCTGCGGGCCCGCGGCAACATCACGCTGACCGACGCGGGCGAGGCGCTGCTGCCCCTGGCCCGCCGCATCCTGGCCGACGCGGACACCGCCCGCCACGAGGTGCAGGAACTGGTGCAGCTGCGCGGCGGCCGGGTCCGGCTCGGCGCCACACCCAGCCTGTGCACCGGTCTGCTGCCGGACGTGCTGCGCGCCTTCCACGACCGCTACCCGGGCATCCGGCTGCTGATCGAGGAGGGCGGCTCCCACGATCTGGTACGGGAACTGGCCCGTGGCGCCCTCGACCTGGCTCTCGTCGTGCTGCCGCTGCCGACCCCGTCCCCGGCGCTCACCACGGTCGAGCTGCTGCGTGAGGACCTCGTCGTGGTGTCCTCACCGGAGGCGTCGGCGCCGGGCGGTGGCCGGCGCGCGGTCGAGGTCGCCGATCTGGAGGGCGAGCGCATGGTGATGTTCCGGCACGGCTACGACCTGCGGGAACTGACGGTGGCCGCGTGCCGTGCCGAGGGCTTCGAACCGGACCTCGCGGTGGAGGGCGGTGAGATGGACGCGGTGCTGGGGTTCGTCCGGGCGGGGCTGGGCGTGGCGGTCGTACCGCGCATGGTGGCGACCCGGTCGGGCCGCGGGCTGCGGGTGACCCCGCTGGCCCGGCCGGGCCTGCACCGGACCATCGCCCTGGCCCACCGCAGCGACGTGGCACCGCCGAGGGCGGCCCGGGAGTTGCAGCGGATGCTGCTGGAACGCTGAACGAGCGGCCGACCGACGCGGTCACCGAGCGGCGAGGCGAAGCCGCTCGCCCCGCGCGGTCGCCAGGCGGCGGTGCAGTGAAGAGCCGGCCGACCCGCCCGCCATCAGGCGGCGGTGAACAGGCGGCCGACCCCCGCCACCACCAGGCGCGATTGCCCAGCCGACCGACCCGCACGGTCACCAGGTGGTGGTGAAAAGCCGGCCGCCCCGCGCCATCACCAGGCGGCGACGCACGCCCGGACCGACCGGCCGGGTCACCAGACGGCGACGCGCCACCGGCCGATCCGCGCTCTCACCAGGTGGGGATGAAGCCGCCGTCGATCAGCAGGTCGCTGCCGGTGATGTTGCCGGCGTGGTCGCCGGCCAGGAACAGGACCAGGTCGGCCACCTCGGCGGGCTTGGAGAACCGGCCGGTGACGGTGGCACCCGCGGCCTGGGCCACCACCTGTTCGGGGGTGAGCCCGGCGGCCGCCGACACCGTGTTCGCCACTCCGCCGTCGCCCAGCCACAGCTCGGTCTCCACCGGTCCGGGGCTCACCGTGTTGACGCGGATGCCCTGCGGGCCGACCTCCTTCGACAGCGCCTTGGAGAAGGCGACCAGGGCGGCCTTGCCCGCGCTGTAGTCGATCACCAGCGGGTCGGGCAGGGTGGCGTTGACCGACCCGACCGTGATCACCGAACCGCTCCGGGCGGCCAGCATCAACGGCAGCGCCGCCCGGGTGACGCGGACCGCCGTGAGCAGGTTCAGGTCGACGGAGCGGCGCCAGTCCTCGTCCGTGACGGACAGGAAACCGCCGGTGCGGGCGGGCGCCGAGCCGACGTTGTTGACCAGCACGTCCAGACGCGGCCCGGCCGCCGCGACCAGCTCCCCGGCCGCCTCGGGCTCGGTGAGGTCCACGGGCACCCAGACGACCGAGCCCTCCTTGACCAGGGCGTCCAGGCCCTCGGACGTGGTCCGGGACCCGGCGACGACCGTCGCTCCCGCCCCGGCCAGCGCCCGCACGATCGCCAGTCCGATGCCCTTGCTGGCACCGGTCACCACTGCGGTCCTGCCGTGCAGTTCCTTGCCGGTCATCTCGACTCCTGCCGCTGGTGGATACGGTCCGCACGCCGGCACGGACGCCTGCTCGCCGCCCGCCACGCCGACGGGGCGGCGCTCGGCGAGCACACGCGCGGCCTGGCGCCGGCCGCGCGTCCGCCGTACGTACGGCCATCCTCCCCCGCGACCACCCCGGACGGCAGCGGAACACCCCGCCGGGGGCGGCTCTCCCGGTCAGCCCGTCGCGTCCACCAGGGCCAGGTCGTGCAGGCGCTCCGGCGGGCCGGGGCGGGCGTAGTACCAGCCCTGGGCGGTGTCGCAGCCCAGTATCCGCAGCTGCTCGGCCTGGGCGCCCGTCTCGACGCCCTCCACGGTCACCGCGAGGTCGAGGCTGTGCGCGAGGGAGACGATCCCCTCCACGATCTTGAGGTCGACGGGGTCCGCCGGGAACTGCTGCATGCTCTGGGTGAAGGAGCGGTCCAGCTTGAGGATGCTCACCGGCAGCCGGCGCAGGTTGGCCAGGTTGGAGTATCCGGTGCCGAAGTCGTCCAGGGCGATGTCCACGCCCATCTCGGCCAGCCGGCGCAACGGTTTCAGCAGGTCGTCGTCCGCGCCGATCAGCGCCGACTCGGTCACCTCCAGGCACAGCGCGTCCGGTGCGACGCCGGCGCGCTCCAGGATGTCGACGGTGTCCTGGACCAGGCCGGGATGGGTGAGCTGGCAGGGCGAGAGGTTGACGTTGATGCGCAGCGGGCCGGCGTCCTGGAAGCGCTCGCGCCACGCGCGGGCCTGACGCACCGACTGCTCCAGGACCCAGCGGCCCAACGGGACGATCAGACCGGTGTGCTCGGCGAGCGGGATGAACCGGTCGGGTCCGAGGACGCCGTGCTGCGGGTGCAGCCACCGCACCAGGGCCTCGGCGCCGCGGACACTGCCGTCGCCGAGGTGCACCAGCGGCTGGTACTCGATGAAGAACTCGCCGCGCTCCAGCGCCGCCGGGAGGGCGGTGGTCAGCCCGTGCCGGGTGATGGCGCGGGCGTCGGCCTCCGGGTCGGCCAGCTCGAAGCGGTTGCCGCCCGCCGACTTGGCCCGGTACATCGTGATGTCGGCGCTGCGCAGCACCTCCGCGGGACTGCGCTCCCCCGCCGGTCCCTCGACGATGCCGATGCTGCCCCGCACGGTCAGGTCCCGGCCGTCGACACTGATCGGCGCGACCAGCGCGTTCATGATGCGCAGGGCGAGTTCGTCCACCTCGCGCTCGGTGTCGGGGCCGGTGGTCAGGGCCACGAACTCGTCGCCGCCGAGCCGGGCGACCATCTCGCCGGGCGCGGTCGCGCAGGACTGCAGCCGGTCGGCGACCTCGACCAGCAGCCGGTCGCCGGCCGCGTGTCCGAGGCTGTCGTTGATGGTCTTGAAGCCGTCGAGGTCGAGGTAGCACAGGCCGAACCGCTGGCCGGCGCCCGCGCCCAGCGCCTTCTCCAGGCGTTCGAAGAAGAAGGTGCGGTTGGGCAGGCCGGTGAGCGCGTCGTGGGTGGCCTCGTAGCGCAGCCGCAGGTTGAGCAGCCGCCGCTCGGTGGTGTCCTCCATGAGGGCGAGCTGGTACTGCGGCACGCCGTCGGCGTCGCGCAGCAGGGACACCGTCAGGTTGGTCCACAGGGCCGTCCCGTCGGGCCGGTAGAAGGCCTTTTCGACGTGGTAGTGCTCGCGCTCGCCGCGGACGAGCTCCTCGTAGAGCCGCCAGGTCTGCGGCGCGTCGTCGGGGTGCGTCCACTCCAGTACGTTGCGGCCGCGCATGCTCTGTTCGGAGAGGCCGAACATGCGCAGCAGCGCGCCGTTGACCTGGAGGACCCGCCCGTCCAGGTCGGCGATGCCGATACCTATGGCGGCGCCCTCGAACACCGCCCGGAAGCGGGCCTCGGTGGCGTGCAGCGCCTGCGCCACCACGCCCTGGGCCTGCAACGCCGCCTGCGCGATGGCCTCCTGCTCGGCCAGCGTCCGCCGGCGCAGGGCCCCGGCGAACCCGGCGGCCATGGCGTGCTGGAGCCGGGACGCGCGGGCCCGCAGGTCCTCCTGGGTGCCGTTCCCGCCGCAGTACAGGACGAGGTAGGCGTCCACGCAGTCCAGGGTGCGGCTGAGCGCCTCCGGGTCGGTGCAGTGCGCGGTCACGAGGGCGGCGCCGACCGCCCTGCCCTCGTCGGCGTCGAACGCCCTGGCCCGCAGGGCCTCGCTCAACCGCCTGGCCAGCGGGAGCAGTTGGTTCTCGAACTCCGGGCGGGTCGAGGAGGTCGAGGTCACCGGGAACACGGCCCGGCTCCAGATCGTCGCGAACCGTCGGAGTCTGTCCTCCGGCCCGTCCGGCTCGGCGCTCACGCGCTGCGCCCGACGCCGGCGAACCCGGAGAAGGCCCAGGGATCCTCGTCCTCGGGCGCCGTGTCCGGCCGCCAGCGCGGCATCGGGACCAGTCCCGGTTCCACCATCTCGTACCCCTCGAAGAACCGCGCGATCTCGTCGCGCGAGCGCATGATCAGCGGGTTGCGGATGTCCTTGTACACGTCCACCGCGCCCTCGGCCCGCTCCGTCGGCAGCGGAACTCCCTCGTAGGAGGCGTGCGTCAGCACGACGAGGCTGCCGGGCGCGAGCGCCTCGCGCAGCTCGGCCACCGCTCCGTACGGGTCGTCCGCGTCTTCCACGAAGTGCAGTATGGCAACGAGAAGCAGTGCCACCGGACGCTTCAGGTCGATCAGCTCCCGCACTTCGGCGCTCGCGAGGATCTCACGGGGCTTGCGGAGGTCCGCCGCGACCACGCCCGTCCGCTCCTCGCCCGCCAGCACCGCCTGGCTGTGGGCGACGGCCACCGGGTCGTGGTCGACGTACACGATGCGCGCCGCGGGGTCGGCGGCGCGGGCCACCTCGTGGACGCTGCCGAAGGTGGGGATGCCGGAGCCGATGTCGAGGAACTGGGTGACGCCCTCGGCGGCGGCGAAGCGCACCGCCCGGCGCATGAACGCCCGGTTCGCCTGCATGATCTTGGGTAGTCCCGGCATGAACTCCATCGCCCTGCGGGCCGCTTCCCGGTCGACCTCGAAGTTGTGCGAACCGCCCAGGTAGTAGTCGTAGATACGCGAAACGCTCGGCACCGAGATGTCGATGCTTCGTGGTGCCCAGGCGGGACGCTCCATGTATCTCTCCAAGGCGTAGGCGATCCGGTGTTCGAGCAGAGGCTACTGATCGCCTGCCAAAGGAGCGAGCAGAAACGGAAATTGACCGTCCGTTCCCGGTCACTGCCTGCGGCACGTGCCTCGTCGACACACCACCTACGCGGGTGAAACACGGCAAACCGGTCCGCCCCCTCCGTGCGGCGCGGAGGGGGCGGACCGGCGATCGAGCGGCCCTGGCGGGACGATCAGCCGTGGGGAGGTGATCTCTCTACTTCTTGGGCGCGCCGACCGGCTTGCCGTCGGGTGCCACGGCGTACCAAGTGCCGCCGACGCCCTGACCGTTGGTCTCTCCGGCGGACTTGTCACCGGAGAACGTGTAGATGGGCCAGCAGTTGATGGTCTGCTGCTTGACGCCGTCGGGCCGGGTGAAGCTCATCAGGCCCTTCTTCTGGACGTCCTTGGTGTCGTTGCTCGCCACCGGACCCACGGCCGGCCACTTCTCCAGGCAGGCGCCGGTGCAGGCGGAGATCGGGTCGGGCCAGGCCGTGTCCTTGAGGAAGCGGTAGACCGTCATGCCGTTCTTGTCCACGACGATCTCGCCGAGGTTGGGGTCCTTGCGGGTGGACAGGCCGGGCAGGGAGGTCAGCTTGGCCTTCTTGCCGTCGGGGGCCAGCGCGAACCACTTGCCGCCCACGTTCTGGCCGTTGACGTCACCAGCGGTGACGTCCTTCGCGTAGCGGTACGCGGGCCAGCCGCCGATGGTCAGCTGCTTACTGCCGTCGGTGCGGGTGACCTCGCCGAGCAGGGCCTTGTCGATGCCCGCACCGGCGGTCGCGTCGTCCGCGGGGACCGGCGGCCAGGTGGAGGCGCAGTCGCCGTCACAGTTGGACTTGGGCGGTTCGGCGGTGTCCTGGTCGAAGCGGTACAGGCTCATTCCCGCGCTGTCCGTGACCACCTTGCCGAGTTCCGAGTTGGCCGACACCGACAGCTTGCCCGCGGCGGCGGCCTGCGCCGCGCCCTGGGCGCTCGAGTCGGATCCGTACCCGTTGCCGGAGCCGGTCGATCCGAGGCTGGTGCCCGTGCTCGCGCCCGGACTGGTGTAGTCGCCGGCCGCGGCCGTGGCGCCCACGTTCTGGCTGCCCGCAGACGAGGTGGCTTCCTGGCCGCACGCGGTGGTCAGCGCCAGCACCGCCACGGCACTCGCCACGAGTGAGGCGCTCCGCCAGGAGGTCTTCATCGTCAACTCCCCAATATCGCAAGGGTGTTGCAGCGCCCTTCTGCGCCGCCGCACGACCATGGATACGCACGGAAGCAGCCATCGTGTTCAACGGCGGCACAAATTTCTTTCCGGGACCTGTGACACCACCCGCATCAGAGCCCCCGTCCGCACACCTCACGGGGCATCGGGGCCGGCGTTCCGCGGCCCGCGCGCAGGGATCAAACCCGAGTTCCGCGACTTCCCCCGTTCGGGGCAATCCCCCCGAACTCGCCCGCGCCGCACCGTTCCAGAGCTGATGATCTCCGTCGTGTATGGACCCGAACCGACTCGATCCGCCCTCGCCGCGAGGGTGTTGGTCCTGGTAACGCTCACCTGGCTGCTCGTCGGCGTGCCGGTGGGGACGACGGCGGCGGACGCCTGCGCGTACGCCTCGACCGGCCCGGACGGCACCGAGGCGGTGGCGGTCGCCGGGGACGCCGTCGCCGGGAACCTCTCCTGGCCCGCTCCCCCGCCGTGCCCGAAGCCGACTCCGCCGCCCTGCCCGTCCACGCCGACCCCCACGCCGACCCCCACGCCGCCACCACCACCGCAGCCGACCCCCCCGCCACCGCCCCCGCCACGGCCGACGCCCTCGCCGGACCCCACCCCCGAACCGCCCGAGCCGGCGCCCAGGCCCACCCCGAGGCCCGCATCGCCGCCCCCGCCAGCCCCACGCCCCGCACCGCCCCGCCCACGGCCCACGCCCCCGCCGCCCCCCGCCCCCACGCCGCCGGCCAGACCGACGCCGTCGGCCAGGCCCACCCCCCGCCCCGCCGCGACGCCGGTGAGCTACCCGCGCTACCGCGCCAGGCCGCCGAGGCACGTCCCGCACGGCACCACCTCGCCGGTCACCTACGTCCTGCTCATCACCGCCCCCGCCGCGATCGCCGTCGCCGCGCTGCGCCCGCGCTGACCAGCCCGGTGCCCGAGCAGCCGAACACTGGAGGAACCCCTTGCCGGATTGGCTTGTTCTCACCCTCGCGATGCTGGCCGCCTGCGTCGTGGTCGTCATCATCACCCTCGTCCGCGACCGCACCGCGTCCGAGGACGAGGACCCCAGCGAGACACCGGACGTCATCGAGTACATGACGATGTGGATCGGCGTCGTCTACGCCATCGTCCTGGGCCTGGCCATCGCCGGTGTCTGGGAGGCCCGCAGCGCCGCCCAGGACCACGTCCAGGCGGAGGCCGCCGCGCTGCACGAGATCTCCGAGCGGGTGCGGGTCTACCCGGCGGACGTCCGCGACCACATTCGGGCGGATGTCAACGCCTATGTCGGACACGTCGTCACGACGGAGTGGAAGACCATGGCCGACGACGGCCGGGTCACCGCGCGCGGCGGCCGGCTCCTCGACCGCGTCCGCGCGGACGTCACCGACTACAAGCCGCGGACGGACTTCGAGGCCCAGGCCTACCAGCCGCTCGTCGACCAGGTCACCGCGGCGGACCAGGCCCGCAACGCCCGGGCGGAGTCCACGGGGGCGACCATGCCGGGCGTGGTGTGGTTCGGGCTGCTGGGCGGGGCGGTGGTCACCATCGGCATGGTCTTCGCGCTCCAGATCAGGCGCACGCTGCGCGAACTGGTGCTCGCCGGCCTGTTCTCCGCCCTGATCGCCTTCCTGCTCTTCCTCATCTGGGACTTCGACGCGCCCTACAGCCGCGGTGTCACGGCCTCGGCGGAGCCGTTCCTGAGCCTCTTCCCCCATCTGAGGGGCTGAGATGCCCCCGGGGCCGGCAGATCCGGCGGGCCGGGCGGGGGCCGGGGCGGGCCACGCCGGTGGTGCACACCCCGGTCGCGGCGACGCCGTCCCCCGACCGGCCCACACGGTTGCCCCGTTCGCGCTACTGCGATCGCGCGGACGCACACACGTTCCTAGCGTTTCGGTCATCGAGGTGCATTTCCGGCGTCGTGGAAAAGGTCCGCGGCTGCTCCTCGGGGACCCGGAGGAACCACCATGCGCGCGATACGCGTCGCTTCGGCCGCACTGCTGGGCGTTAGCGCCCTGGCCCTGTCCGCGCCGGCCGCCGTCGCCGACGACCACTACGTCATGTCGAACGGCTACAGCGTCCTGCCCTCCACCGTCGCGCCGGGCGGGCAGGTCGTCCTCCAGGTGGACCGCGACCTCAGCGGCTGCGCGCAGACGGTGACGGTCTCCTCGAGCGTCTTCGACACCGTCACCATCCCGCCCAGACGGACGGTGGCGACGGCGGCGGTCGCCTGGGACGCCAGTCCGGGCGCGGTCTACCGGGTGACGTTCACCTGCGGCGGACTGAGCGCCGTCAAGAACCTCACCGTGGCGGGCGGTCGCCACGACGGCCCCACCCCCCTCCCGGTGAGCCCGTACCGCGGTGTGCACGCCGGTGAGGGCGGCAGCATCGCCGGATTCGACCTCAAGGAGATCGGTCTGGGCCTCGCGCTCGTCACCGGGTCGGTCGCGGTGGCGTACCGCCTCTCCCGGCGCCGCGCGGGCGAGGACGGCGCCTGACGCCGTCGGCCGCGCGGACCTCCGCCCCGGAACCCGTGAGGGTCCGGGGCGGAGGTCCGCGTGCGTGCGGTCGAATCCGTCGGGGTGGGGCGGCGACGGGCGGTCAGATGTGCCGCTCGGTGCGCCGGCGCATCCAGAACAGGCCGCCGCCGACCAGGGCCGCGGCCACGAGCCCGCCGCCGATGGCCATGTCGGTGGGCGTGGCACCGCTGGAGCTGCTGCCGCCCAGACCGCCCTGGACACCGCCGATGACGGTGAAGGCGGCCGGGTTCGTCAGCGTCCGGCCGGAGCAGTTGACGGTGATGCTGTGCGAGCCGGGGCGCGCGTTGTGGTTGACCGTCGCGGTGCCCCGGGAGGTGCCGTTGGTGCCGTTGACCGGCGTCAGCCGGGTGCTCGGGAAGGCGTCCGAGGTCATGGTGCCGCCACCGCGGCAGCCGTCGACGGTGACGGTCAGCTGACCGCCGCGGGCGATGACGCTGGGCAGGGCGACGATGTTGCTGGGGCTGACGCCCATGCCGTCCCACGCGACGGCCGCGGGAGCGGCGAGCCCGAGAGCGGCGACCGCGGCGCCGGCGGCCGCCAGGGCACGAGTAGTACGCATGTGATCCTCCGCGGAAGACGCCCCGGGAACCGTCCCCGGTCGATCGGCGAGAAACGCCTCCCAGACAGACCCTCAGATGCCGTGCCCCGGCCCGCATTTCGGCGCTGCTCCGTCCTGGTGAGAGGACACGCCGACGGACAACCCGGCGGCGGGACATCGCCGCAGGTCACGAACCGTCAGAAAATAACTTTTCCCGGCAACTCGGATGGCGCACCCGCGGGGGCGGGGGCCACCCGTTCGCACCTCATCCGTCGCCGCTTTCCCGCGCGGGACTTAGCGTTCTCGTATGCGCGAATGGCGTGGTGACGGCCGCGTCGAGAGGGGAATTCGAATGTCTGCGTCCGAACTGGCCGGACTGGCCGAAGAGGAGGAGCAGCCGCGGAAGCGTGCTCCCTGGGGCGTGATAGCGCTGGTTCTGCTGACCGGACTCGCGCTCATTCGCAACGGCTCCGGGGAGTTCGACGTGGGGCCGCCGCAGCCCGCGTCGGCGGCGGCCGCGGACAGCCGCTCGGCGCAGGGCGCCGCGCTGCCGGACCCGCTGCCCTACTCCGTGCCCGACCGGGTGCGGATCCCGTCGATCCGGGTGGACGCGCCGATCCTGCCGGTCGGCCTGGACACGGACGGCTGGGTCGGCGCGCCGCCGCCGGAGGACCCGAACCTCGCGGGCTGGTTCACCGGCGCCGTCTCCCCCGGCGAGAAGGGCACCGCCGTCGTGGTGGGCCACGTCGACAACAAGCAGGGCCCCGCCGTGTTCTACGGACTGGGGGCCCTGAAGAAGGGAAACCGCGTCGAGGTCGCCCGCACGGACGGAAAGACCGCCGTGTTCGAGATCTACGGCATCGAGGTGTTCGAGAAGAACAACTTCCCCGGCGACCGTGTGTACGCGTCCAAGGGAACACCCGAGCTGCGGGTCATCACCTGCGGGGGCGGTTTCTCCAAGCAGAACGGCTACGACGGCAACGTCGTCGTCTTCGCCCGCCTGGCCGGGGTCCGCTGAGCGTTCCCCGGCCGGACGGAAGCCGGTTCAGGCGTACTGCCGCCGGGGCACGGTGAGGTGGTAGCCGGCGTCGATCAGCCGGGGCAGGTAGTCGCGCAGGGCCCGGACACTCTGGGCGCGGTTGCCCCCGGCGTCGTGCGAGAGCACCACGACCCCGGGGGCCGCCCCCTTCTCGACCCGCCCGGCGATGGTGCGGACGCCGGGCCTGGTCCAGTCCTCGGTGTCGACCGTCCAGGCCAGCGGTTCCATGCCGAGGTCCGCGCCGAGCTGGAACACCGTGCGGTTCCAGGCGCCGTAGGGCGCGCGGAACCACTCGGGCCGTTCCCCGCAGGCGTCCTCGATGACGTCGCTGGTGCGTTCCATCTCGGAGCGGATCCGGCCGCGGCGCAGCCGCGTGAGCAGGGGGTGGGACCAGGTGTGGTTGCCCACCACGTGTCCCTCGTCGGCCATCCGGGCGAGCAGGTCCTTGTTGTAGGAGGCCATCTCCCCGCACACGAAGAACGACGCGTGCACCTCGTACTCGGCGAGGGTGTCCAGGATGTGCGGGGTGTAGCGGGGGTCGGGGCCGTCGTCGAAGGTCAGCAGCATGGTGCGGCCGCGTCCCGGCATCCGCAGGAACGGCTCGTGCCGCACGAGGGTCGGGGCGGGCTCGGGCGGCGGCGGGCCCTCCCCGGTAAGGGGCTGGAGTCGGTAGGCGGAGGGCCTGAGCGCGGGCTGCGCCTGGGGGCCCGCGGCGGGGGCGGCGGGCGGGACCGGAGCGTCGCCGGCGCGCGCCGCGAGGACACCGGCCGTGCCGGCCGCACCCAGTACCGCGGCGCCGGTGATCAACGCCCGCCGCCGGGAGAGCAACTGATCCTTTGTCATGACTCATCAGTCGCCCGGCGGGAGGCCGACGCACCCCGATGACACCGGCGCGGCGGCAGGAAAGCACCCACGCGGCCTACGCGGCACCGTCAGCGGCGGCGCACCAGGGGGAACGGCAGGGTCTCACGGATCGTCAGGCCGGTCAGGAACATGACCAGCCGGTCGACGCCGATGCCGAGGCCCCCGGTCGGCGGCATGGCGTACTCCAGGGCGTCGAGGAAGTCCTCGTCCAGTTCCATCGCCTCGGGGTCGCCGCCGGCCGCCAGCAGTGACTGGGCGGTCAGCCGGCGGCGCTGCTCCACGGGGTCGGTCAGCTCGGAGTAGGCGGTGCCGAGTTCGGTGCCGAAGGCGACGAGGTCCCAGCGTTCGGCGAGCCGGGGGTCGGTGCGGTGCTGCCGGGTGAGCGGGGAGACGTCGGTCGGGAAGTCCTTGTAGAAGGTCGGCAGCTGGGTGCGCTCCTCCACGAGCCGCTCGTACATCTCCAGCACCACGTCGCCGCGGCCGTCGTCGTCGGTGTAGGGGACGCCCGCGCGGTCGCACAGCCGCTGGAGTTCGGCCAGGCCGGTGTCGGCGTCGACCGTCTCCCCCAGCGCCTCGGAGATCGCGCCGTGCACGGTCTTGACCGGCCAGTGGCCGGAGATGTCGTACTCCCCGCCGTCCTTGCGCGCGACGGGCGAGCCGAAGGCGGCGCTCGCGGCACCCTGGATCAGCTCGCGGACGAGGTCGAGCATCACGTCGTAGTCGGCGAACGCCTGGTAGGCCTCCAGCATCGTGAACTCGGGGTTGTGCTTGTAGGAGACGCCCTCGTTGCGGAAGGTGCGGCCCAGTTCGAAGACCTTCTCCAGCCCGCCGACGCACAGCCGCTTCAGGTACAGCTCGGGGGCGATGCGCAGGTACAGGTCGAGGTCGTAGGCGTTGATGTGGGTGGTGAAGGGGCGGGCGTTGGCCCCGCCGTGGATCTGTTGCAGCATCGGGGTCTCGACCTCGAGGTAACCGCGGTCCAGGAGCCCCTGGCGCAGGGCCTGCACGGCGGTGGAGCGGGCCCGGACCCGCGGCGCGGGCGTCCGGGCTCGCGATCAGGTCGACGTAGCGGCGGCGGACCTTCGCCTCCGGGTCGGTCAGGCCCCGGTGCTTGTCGGGCAGCGGGCGCAGACACTTGCCGACGAGCTGCCAGGAGGCGACGAAGACGGTCGGCTCGCCCCGGTCGCTGCGGCCGGCGCGGCCGGTGGCGGTGATGTGGTCGCCGATGTCGGTGTCGGCGGTGAACCGGTCCAGCGCGGCGCCCGAGCCATCCCGGGTGAGGGCGAGCTGGCGGACGCCGGACCAGTCGCGCAGCACGACGAAGACGATCCCGCCGAAGTCGCGCACGAGCATCACCCGGCCGGCGACGGTCACCTGGTCGCCCTCGCGGACCTCGGCCAGGGTGTGGGTGCGCGGCGGGACCCCGACCGGGTACGGATCGGTGCCGCCGGCGACGAGCCGGTCCAGCGTGCGGTGCCGGACCCGGACCTGCTCGGGCAGACCCGCGTCCGGCTCCGCGGCCCCCGTCCCGTCCTCCGCGTCGAGGCCGAGGACCGAGAGCGACGGCAGCCCTTCGGTCGTGGCGGGCCGGGAGGCGCCCCTCGGGTGCCCCTTTCCCCGGAGTTTGCGCAGCGACGGTACGGAGACGAAGCCCTCGGCGACCGCGGAGGCGAAGCCGATACGGGCGAGGGAGACGGTGTCGCCGTAGCAGATGAAGCGGGGGTACCACTCGGGGTGGTACTTGGCGTTGGAGCGGTACAGGGCCTCCAGCTGCCACCACCGGGACAAGAACAGCAGCAGCCGCCGCCAGAGCCTGAGGACGGGGCCGGCGCCGATGCGGGCGCCCTCCTCGAACACGGACCGGAAGACGGCGAAGTTGAGGGAGACCCGACGGACACCCAGCTTGGGGGCGGCCGCGCAGAGTTCGGCGACCATGAACTCCATGACGCCGTTGGGGGCGGTGGCGCGGTCGCGGCGCATCAGGTCGAGGGAGACGCCGTCGCGGCCCCAGGGCACGAAGGACAGCAGGGCCAGCAGCCGGCCGTCCGCGTCGAGGGCCTCCACCAGCAGGCAGTCGCCGTCGGCGGGGTCGCCGAGCCGGTCCAGGGCCATGGAGAAGCCGCGTTCGGTCTCGGTGTCGCGCCAGGCGTCGGCCCGGGCGACGATCTCCTCGATCTCCTCGTCGGTGAGGGCGCGGTGGCGCCGGACGCGGCCGGTGGCGCCGGAGCGCCGGACGCGGCGTACGGCCTGGCGGGTGACGCGCATGTCGCGGCCGTCGAGGTCGAAGCCGGCGGTGTGCAGGATCGCCTCGTCGCCGAGCTGGAGCGCGCCGAGGCCGGCCCGGGCGAAGGCGGTGGCGCCGTCCTCGGAGGCGCCCATCGCCGCGGGCGCCCAGGCGTGCCGGCGGGCCACGTCCAGCCAGGCGGCGATGGCGTGCGGCCACGCCTCCCGGTCGCCCACCGGGTCGCCGCTGGCCAGGCACACGCCGGCCTCCACGCGGTAGGTGACGGCGGCCTTGCCGCTGGGCGAGAAGACGACGGCCTTGTCCCGGCGGGTGGCGAAGTAGCCGAGGGAGTCCTGGTCGCCGTAGGCCCTGAGCAGGGCGCGGATGCGGGCTTCCTCGTCGCCGTGCAGGGCCGCCTCCATGCGCTGTGAGCGGAAGAGGGTCGCGGCTGCGTTCAGCAGGGCCAGCGCGCCAAACAGGCCGAGCACGAAGAACAGCGGGCGGGGCGGGCGGCCGTCGTAGCTGCGGCCGGAGACCAGTCCGCCGCAGACCCGGTCGGCGGCCCACAGCAGGCGCTGGCCGCGCGGCAGGGTGCCGGGGAACAGCTCGACCAGGCCCCAGCCGGCGAGGATCGCGGCGACCAGGCCGAGCAGCAGCACCAGCAGGGCGCGCCGGACCGCGGCCCGGCGGGAGGCGGCGTAGAACTCGCGGCGGGCGACGATCAGCAGCGCGAGACCGAGTGCGCACACCGCCAGCGAGGGGACGGACTGGGCGTACAGGCCGAGGGCCACGCCGAGCGCGTCGGTGAGGACCAGCAGGCCCAGGTAGACGACGACCAGCCACCAGGCGACCTTCTTGCGGGCGGCTGTGGCGGCGGCGAGCAGGAAGAGGAAGACGGCGTAGGCGAGGTTGGCGCTGACCGGGACGATCAGCTGGTCCAGGGCGCGGACGACGGGGCGGAGCAGGACACGCAGCGGCGGGATGAGGGCCAGCAGTACGCAGAGCGCTCCGAGGGCGCCGAAGAAGGTCGCGAAGCCTTCCGGCACCCTGCCGAGGAAGCCGTTTCCGGACGGTCGTACCGGGCCCGGCCGGTTCCTCTCCGGGGCGGCCTCCACGGTGGCACTCATGTTCCGACTGTAGGAACACCGGGTCACCGGCGCCCGTCGAGAGGTCCCGCGTGGTGGGGGGACCTGCGGGTTCCGATAGCCTCGCAGCCGTGACGCAACAGCACTCGCACCAGTTCGAGCGGGGCACGGACGGGCCCAAGGTCATCGTGGTCGGGGTGGACGGCTCCGACTCCTCGCTGCGGGCGGCGGCATATGCCGGCGGCCTGGCACGGCGGCAGCGGGCGCTGCTCGCGGTCGTGTACGTGCAGCCGGTGATGGCCGCGGGCGCGGCGCTCGGAGCGCCGGTGGCCGAGACGACCGACCGGATCGCCGAGGACCTGGTGGCCCAGATCCGGGAGTCCGCCGAGCGGCTCAAAGGGATATTCGATGTGCGCTGGGAGTTCCACACCTTTCGCGGCGACCCCTACAACGGGCTGGTGAAGGCGGCGGACGAACTCACCGCGGACGCCGTGGTGGTGGGCGCCTCGGAGCAGGCCGGTCACCGGATCGTGGGCTCGGTGGCGGTGCGGCTGGTGAAGGCGGGACGGTGGCCGGTGACGGTGGTGCCGTAGACGGGCACCTCCTGACGCCCGCGTCCGCGCGGGCGGCGCGGGCGGCGCGGGCGGCGCGGCGCACCGGGCCGTCACCGTCCCATCGTGAGCCCGTCCTTGGCCGCCCCCCGGCTCAGCACCACGTGTCTGATCCGGTCCCGCACCCCCCGCACGTCGGCGCCCGCGGCCAGCGCCTCGTCGAGGTCGACGGCCCGTCCGGCGTCGACGTCGAACCAGGTGGGCACGAATTCGGCCTTCGTCACCGTCCAGCGCCGGCCCTCGCGGCGGGGCGGGGTGAAGGTGAAGCGGCCGATGGTCGACTGGTCGCCGCGCGGGTCCCGGGCACCGTCCGGGCCGGACGTCCCGCCGGCGATCTGGTCGCCCAGGCCGTAGACCACCCAGGTGCCGTTGACCTTCTCGTACGCCTGCGGGAGGTGGGCGTGGGTGCCGAGGATCAGGTCGACGGCGGGGCGCTCGCCCGCTCGGGCCGCGGTGAGTCGCCGGGCCAGGCCCAACTGCCGTGCGCCGGGGGCTTCCTGACCCCCGGTGCCCCAGTCCACCGACACCACGACCACGTCGGCGCCCGCCGCCCGGGCGGCGCGGGCGTCGGTCAGGATCCGGTGCTCGTCGACCGTGTCGAGGGCCCAGGGCGCGCCCGCGGGGAGCGGACGGCCGCGGGCGTCGCCGTAGGCGAGGTGCGCGACCTTCGCCGCGCCCACGGGCAGCACCGTGACGACACCGGCCTCGCCCTCGGTGCGCGCCGATCCGCTGTGCCGCACGCCCGCGCGGTCGAGGGCGTCGAGGGTGCGGCCGATGCCGTCGGTGCCGTCGTCGAGGCTGTGACCGGAGGCGGTGGAGCAGCCGTCGTAGCCGGTGGCGGCGAGACCGGCGGCCAGTTCGGGCGGGGCCGTGGAGCCGGCGGCGCCGGTGGGGCCGCCGGCCGCGCCGAGCACGGAGTCCAGGTGGCACAGCGCCAGATCGGCGCGGGCGACGACGGAGCGGACGCCCGAGAACATCGGGCGGAAGTCGTAGCCCTCGCCGCCGGCGTCGAAGTGCGCCCGGTCGGCGACGGAGGCGTTCGTCAGGACGCCGCCGGAGGCGACGAGTGTGAAGGTGCCGGAGGCGGCGGGCGCCGGCCGGCCGGCCGCGCCCCCGTCCCCGGCGGACCGGGCCTGGCAGGCGGCACCCGCGGCGAGCAGGGCCGTGAGGGCCAGGGCAACCTGTCGTCTGCGTGCAATCATCAGCTCACCCCATTGTGTTCCTATTTGCGTACAAATAGGTACGAAGCTGTGCGCGCCCTCAAACGGACCCGGCACACGCTTAGCCCGTCCGGAGCGCGCGAACGGCGGCCCGGCGACCGTTCGCCGAACCGTTCACCGACGCGATCGACCGTCCGCCGCAGACCTGTGCACCCGCCCTGTCCAGAACCGGCACCCTGGGATGCCATACGGCCATGACGGCCGGAACCACCCTCACCACGACCGGGACGACCGCCGACCACGAGCTCGCCGCGCTCCAGCGCGAGCACGGCCGGCCGCTGTTCGCGCTGCTGTTGAGGCTGAGCGACGGCGACCGCCAGCGCGCCGAGGACCTGGTCCAGGAGACGCTCGTCCGTGCCTGGCAGCACCCCGAGGCACTGCGCGCGGACGCCTTCGACTCCGTACGGCCGTGGCTGCTCACGGTGGGGCGGCGGCTCGCGATCGACGCGCGCCGGGCCCGGCAGGCACGGCCGGCCGAGGTCGGCGACGCCGTTCTGGAGAGCGCGCGGGTCTGCGCCGACCACGCCGAACGGGCGGCGGCGACCCTCGACGTGCGCGAGGCTGTGAAGACACTCACTCCGGAACACCGTGAAGTCCTGGTGCTCGTGTACTTCCAGGGGGCGAGTGTGGCGGAGGCCGCGGCGGCCCTCGGGATTCCGCCCGGTACCGTGAAGTCCCGCGCGTACTACGCGCTGCGCGCCCTGCGCCGGGTCCTTCCCGGTTATGCGGCCGACCTGCGATGAAACTCACGCCTGAGTCAAACCTCGGTAAAGCGCCTTGCTGAGGACCCCGGTTGAGTAATCGGCTGTCCTCATCCGTGTTCCGCAGGGAGCCCGGGGTCGGGCGACGCGCACGCACCGGAGGAAGGCAGGAAGGGATGCTGCACAGAGGTCGAGAGAGCAGGGACGGCGCCGGAGAAGGCGAACTCACCGTCCCCATGGCCTGGTTCTACGCCGAGTACATCGCCGACGAACTGCTGCGGACCGGTGACCTCATGCCACCGACGTCCTTCGAGTTCCGCGCCGGGCGCGACGCCCTGGCGCTGACCATCTTCCTCGCCGACACCGAGGGCGAACTCGACGGCATCCAGGTCGTCACCCAGATGGAGACCTGGCTGTCGCTCACGGCCTACGACCAGCCGTGGCAGGACTGGGTGCGTGAGCGCACGGCCGCACTGGCCGCCGCCGCGGCCGGCTCCGGCGGACCGTCCCCCGACCTGGAGCTGGCCGAGGCGGCCTGGCGCTGGCTGGAGGAGACGGAGCTGCTCGCCCCCGATCTGGACGCGGTGCCGGGCGGCGCGGCGGTGGCGGGCGAGGACGAGGGACCGAAGGTGTGGACGCCCGCGTGGCAGCTCGGGCTGCCCCTCGGACACCTCGCCATCCACCTCTTCTAGATTCGTTTCCCCGCACACCAATCCGCGGCCCGGGCCGCTCCGAATCCCTAGGTTGCGATTCGGTACGCGGCTTGAGTGATTCGGCTGCCTCGTGCGTACCGGTGGGAGCAAGGAGTAACCCCACCCACACCCAACGGCACGAGGATTCGGCATGAGGTCCCAGGAAAGGCATCGCGACGTCGGCGCGTACGCGCTCGGCGTGCTGGACGAGGCGGAGGCCTTCCGCTTCGAGGACCACCTCATGGAGTGCACGCAATGTGCGGCACACGTGACCGAGTTCGGGCCCGTCACCCGGCAGATGATGCTCTACCGGCGGGCCACGCCGCGTTCGGTGCACCCCATGGCCCAGCCCGGCCCCCAGCTGCTGGACCGGCTGCTCGGCCAGGTGGCCGCCCGGCACCGGGCGGGGCGCCGGCGGCTGCTGTTCGCGCTGGCCGCCTCGGTGGTCATCGCGGTGTCCGGGTCGGGGCTCGCGATGACCACGGGCGGCTCGGAGTCGGCCACGCAGGTCACCGCGACCGACGCGAAGTCGGGCGTGTGGGCGCAGGTCACCGCCGCGGACGAGGACTACGGCAGCGACGTGGAGCTCGAGATCAAGGACGGGGCCGGCCCCCGCACCTGCCGGCTGATCGCGGTCGGCCGCGACGGCTCCGAGCAGACGGTGACCAGCTGGAACGTGCCCACGCACGACGCCCGCCCCAACACCATGCGGGGCAGCGCCACCATGCACCCCGACCAGATCGCCCGCTACGAGGTCCGCACCCGGACCGGCGAGCACCTGGTGACCCTCCCGTCGAAGTAGTACCCGCCCGCCCCAACGCGGTTGCCGCGCGGATCACTTGAGCAGTCTGGACATCCTCCGGTCCGCGAGCGGCCGGCCGCCCGTCTGGCAGGTGGGGCAGTACTGGAGCGAGGAGTCGCTGAAGGACACCTCGCGGATCGTGTCACCGCACACGGGGCAGGGCTCGCCCGTCCGGCCGTGCACGCGCAGGCCGCTCTTCTTCTCCGCCTTCAGACGCCCGGCGGCCACCCCCCGGGAGCGTTCGACGGCCTCCGTGAGCGTGGTGCGCAGCGCCCCGTACAGCCCCCGGACCTCATCCGGTGTGAGCGACGAGGTCGGCTTGAACGGGGACATCCTGGCGGCGTGCAGGATCTCGTCGCTGTACGCGTTGCCCACACCGGCGATCAGCCCCTGGTCACGCAGGGCGCCCTTGAGCTGGCGCCGTTCGCCCTTCAGCAGCTCCGCGAACCGCGCCTCGTCGAAGTCCTCGGCGAGCGGGTCGGGGCCCAGGCGCGCCACCCCGGCAACCTCCTGCGGCTGCCGTACGACGTACACGGCCAGGCGCTTCTGGGTACCCGCCTCCGTCAGGTCGAAGCCGGCGCCGGTCTCCAGGGCCACGCGCAGCGCGAGGGGTCCCTTGCCGGGGCGGGGCGGGCCGTCGGGGAGCCGGTCCTTCCAGTGCAGCCAGCCGGCCCGGGCCAGGTGGGTCACGAGGTGCGGGCCGCCGTCCGTGCGCAGGTCGAGGAACTTGCCGTAGCGGTGCACGGCGGTGACCACCCGGTCCTCGACGGCGGTGACCGGCGGGTCGTAGGTCTTCAGGACGTTGATCGCAACGGGCAGCACCCGCACGATCCGCAGACCGACCAGGTGCTCGGTGAGGAAGTCCTTGAGCGCTTCGACCTCGGGAAGTTCCGGCATACGTCCAGAGTGCCACCGCCGGCGGCCGGTCTCAGTCCGGCTGCGCCACCAGGAACTCGCACCACACGCACTTGCCGCCGCCGCGCGCCTCCACGCCCCAGCGGTCGGCGAGCCGGTCGACGAGGAGCAGACCGCGGCCCGAGACACCGGAGTCCCCCGCCTCGCGGCGCCGGGGCAGCGCGCTGGAGGAGTCCTCGACGTCGACCCGCAGCCGGCGCTCGCGGCCGGTGAGGACCCTGAGGGTGACCACGGAGGCGCCCTCGGTGTGGATCAGCGCGTTGGTGATCAGCTCGTCGGCGACCAGTTCGATCTCGTCGGCGCGGTCCCGGGCGCCCCAGGCGCGCACGGCGGCGCGGATCATGTGCCGGGCCTCGGTCAGGGCCTCGGCGTCACCGGGAGCCACATGCTGCTGGAGCCGGCTGACGGACCGCTGGGTGTCCGGGCCGAGCCGGCGCAGCAGGAGCAGCGCCACGTCGTCGTCGCCGCCGCGTTCCTCGGCCACGTCGATCAGCCGGTCGGCGAGGTCCCGTACGTCGTCGGGGCCGGTGGCGATGAGCGCGGTGAGGGTCCGCATGCCGTCGTCGAGGTCTGCGCCGGGCTGTTCGACCAGGCCGTCGGTGCACAGCACCAGCGTGTGGCCGGGGTCCAGTTCGACGGTGGCGACGGGATAGTCCAGGCGGCCGAACTCCGCGGACAGCCCCAGCGGCAGGCCGCCCACCACGGACAGCCGGCGGCAGGTGCCGTCCGGCTGCCTGATCAGCGGGTCGATGTGGCCGGCCCGCACCACCTGGACGACCCCGGTGGTCAGGTCGGCCTCCGCGTACAGGCAGGTCGCGAAACGGTCGGTGTCGAGTTCGTCGAGGAAGAGGGAGGCGCGGGCCATCACGGTGGGCGGGGTGTGCCCCTCCGCGGCGTACGCCTTCAGCACGATCCGCAACTGGCCCATGACGGCCGCCGCGTGCGTGTCGTGCCCCTGCACGTCACCGATGACGGCGCCCACCCGGCCGCCCGGCAGCGGGATCACGTCGTACCAGTCGCCGCCGATGTCCCGGCCGAGGGAGCCGGAGCGGTAGCGGACGGCGACGTCGGCGCCGGGCACCCGGGGGATGGCGCGGGGCAGCATGGCCTGCTGGAGGCCGGTGGCGAGGTCCTTGTCCTGCTCGTAGAACATGGCCCGTTGCAGGCTCTGCGCGATGCTGGAGCCGAGGGCGACCAGCACGTTGCGGTCCTCGGCCGAGAAGCCGCGCCGGTCGTTGTAGAGCAGGCCCATGGCGCCGATCGGCCGGGCCTCGGCGATCAGCGGCAGGTAGGCGGCCGCGGTGATGTCCAGGCCGGTGAGATGCGGCCACAGGATCGGATAGCGCTCGGCGAACTCCTCGGGCGACTCGATGAAGCGGGGGGTGAGTGTCCGTACGACCTCGCTCATCGGGTACGGCTCGTCGATCCGGGTGACGTCGGTGCCGGGCACGAAGGCACCTTCGGGCCCGTCGGCGATCAGTCTGATCCGGCCTGCCTCGACCTGCCCCATGACGAGACTGGTGGCGCCGAGGTGGGTGAGGCCGTGGGTGTCCTTGAGGACGTCGATGACGTCCTGGACGGTGCGGGCGTGCGCGAGGGCCGCCGTGGTGAGCTGCACGACGTTGGTCTGCCGGCGCCGGGCCTCGTCCTGCGCGGCCTGCTCCTGCCGGGACAGGATGTCGTCGAGTTCCTGGGTGGCGTCGCGGAGGATGCCGACGATCCGGCGCGGCCGGCCGGTGGCGTCCCGGCGGATGTAGCCCTGGGTGTGCGTCCAGCGCAGCGAGCCGTCGCGGCAGCGGATACGGAAGTACGTCCCGTAGTTCTCGCTGCCGTCCTTCATGGCCTGGGCCACCACCGCGTCGAGCCGGGTCCCCTCCGCGGCGGGCACCCGGGTGGCGAGGGTGGCGGGGCGGTCGTCGTACTCCTCGGGGCGCAGGTCGAAGACCTCGTGGGCCTGGGCGTCCATGTGGAACAGGCCGCTGTCGAGGTCCCAGTCGAAGCTGCCCATGCGATTGAGCGCCAGGATCGGATCCGGGTGGGCGGGCCAGTCGTCCGGGAGTGCCAGGGCGCTCGCTCCCCGATCAACCATGGGGCCCACCTTGCCAGGGTTAGTCCGATTATTCGACCGGGAAGACCAAAGACGCGGTTCATCTGTTCGGGTCCGGGATCAGCCCTCGGACGGGTCGGCGGGGCTGTCGGAAACGCCGTCCCCGGCCACCGGATCGGCGTCCGGAATCAGCCCCCCGCCGTCCCGCAGGTCGGGGATCTCCGGGACCCGGTCGGGACCGATCTCGTCCGAAAGACCCAGCGGCGAGTCGGGTTCGCACGCGGCGGCCTCGTCACCGGGGGTCCCGCCAACGGCGGTGTCGTCAACGGCGGTGCCGGTGCCGGTGCTGTCAACGGCGGTGTCGATTCCGGTGAGGTCGATTCCGGTGAGGTCGTCCGCCGGGATCGTCCCCTCGCCGGCCGGGTCTCCGAGGGACGCGTTCTCGGCCGTCCCGTCCCCGGTCGCCGGGGCGGGTACGAGCCCGGACCGGAGGTCGCGCGTCACGGGAGCGGTGGGCGGCCGCGTGTCGGAGGCGCCCGGTACCGGTGCCAGGGCGGTGTCCGGGGCCGCGCAGGGCGCGTCGGACGGCGCCGCCGGCGGCTGCGGCGTTCGGGTGACGGGCGACGGGACGGCGGTCGTGGCGCCGAGGCCGGAATCCGGGCCGACATGAGGCCCGGACTCCGAGCCGGAATCCGGGCCGACATCGGGGCCCGACTCCGGGCCGTGGGCGGCGGCCGGGGCGAGGCGGAGTGCGCCGCCCGGCTTCGCGTCCTGGCCGCCGGCGTTCGCGCCCTGGCCGCTCGCGCCGCCGCAGCCGGCGAGGAGGAGCACCGCGGAGAGCACGCAGGCGGTGACGACGGTTCCGGTGGGTATGCGCACCACGTTCTCCCACTTCATCGCACTTCGGTCGCGGACGGTTCGGCACCAATTTCTGCCACACCCACACCGGTCACGCAAACGGAGACATCATGAACGCACAGTGACTGCCGGTTCCCGTGTGACACCGGAGCAGAGGAGCGCCCCCGTGGACTGGTTCACCGCATCCGAGTACTGGCTGAGCCGGCTGGTCTTCCAGCGGGCCCTGGCCGGGCTGTACCTGATCGCGTTCCTGGCGGCCGCCCTCCAGTTCCGCCCGCTGATCGGCACCCGCGGGATGCTGCCGGTCCCGCGCTTCGCCGAGCGGGTGCCGTTCCGCAGCGCCCCGAGCCTCTTCCAGCTCCACTACACCGACCGCTTCTTCGCGCTGTGCGCCTGGACGGGCTGCGCGGTGTCGGCGGCGCTGGCGGCCGGCCTCGACTCCCGGCTGCCGCTGTGGGCCGGCATGCTGCTGTGGCTGGTGCCGTGGGCGCTGTACCTGTCCGTAGTGAACGTGGGGCAGACCTGGTACGCCTTCGGCTGGGAGTCGCTGCTCCTGGAGACCGGCTTCCTCGCCGTCTTCCTCGGCAACGACGACGTGGCTCCGCCGGTCGTCGTGCTGTTCCTGCTGCGCTGGGTCCTGTTCCGGGTGGAGTTCGGCGCGGGTCTGATTAAGCTGCGCGGCGACGCCTGCTGGCGGAACCTGACCTGTCTCGACCACCACCACGAGACGCAGCCCATGCCGGGCCCCCTGAGCTGGTTCTTCCACCATCTGCCCCGGCCCCTGCACCGCGTCGAGGTGGCCGCCAACCATGTCACGCAACTCGTGGTGCCCTTCCTTCTGTTCGCGCCGCAGCCGCTCGCGTCGGCGGCCGCCTGCCTGATGATCGTCACCCAGTTGTGGCTCGTGCTGTCGGGCAACTTCGCCTGGCTGAACTGGATCACCGTCGTGCTGGCCCTGCCCGCGCTGCGGCTCCCGTCCGCCGAGCGGTCCCTGCCGGCGCCCCCGCTGTGGTACGAGATCGTGGTCCTGGCGGTCACCGCGCTGCTGCTGGGGCTCAGCCAGGGTCCGGTGCGCAACATGCTCTCCCGCCGCCAGGTCATGAACCGCTCCTTCGACCCGCTGCATCTGGTCAACACCTACGGCGCGTTCGGCAGCGTCAGCCGGGTCCGGTACGAGGTGGTCGTCGAGGGCACCGACGACGAGGTCCCGCGGCGGGAGTCGGACTGGCGGGAGTACGAGTTCCGGGGCAAGCCCGGTGATCCCCGGCGCTGGCCGCGGCAGTTCGCGCCCTACCACCTGCGGCTGGACTGGCTGATGTGGTTCGCGGCGCTGTCGCCCGGGTATGCCGGGCCCTGGTTCGGCACCCTGGTGGAGCGGCTCCTGGAGAACGACCGGGACACGCTGAGGCTGCTGCGCCGCTCACCCTTCCCGCCGGACGCGCCGCCGCGCTTCGTCCGGGCACGCCTCTTCCGCTACCGGTACACGACCTGGCGCGAACTGCGGGAGACCGGCGCGTGCTGGGAGCGCACGTTCGTGCGCGAGTACCTGCCGCCCACCCGGCTGACGGAGGTGACGCAGAGGTCGTAGACGCGGGCGGGGTGACTCAGAGGTCGTAGACGCGGGCGGCGGTGGTCTCGAAGATCCGGCGGCGGTCCGTCTCGTCCAGGCCGGCGGTCAACTCCCGCGCCAGGGAGAGGACTTCCCCGTACGAAGCCAGCGGGGTGCACACCGGCCAGTCCGAGCCGAACATCAGCCGCCGCGGGCCGAACGCCTCCAGGACGACGTCCGCGTACGGCCGCAGGTTGTCGGCGCTCCGGGCGGCGGGGCCGGCCTCGGTGACCATGCCGGAGAGCTTGCAGACGGTGTTGGGCAGGGCGGCGAGGGCGCGCACCCCGGACGCCCAGGGTTCGAGCGCGGCGGACGCGATGGGCGGCTTCCCCAGGTGGTCCAGGACGAAGGTGAGCCCGGGCAGGGCGGCGGCCGCCTCGGCGCAGGCCGGGAGCTGGGCGGGCAGGACGACCAGGTCGTGGACGAGCCCCGCGTCGGCGACGGCGGCGAGCCCGCGGCGCACGTCCGGGCGCAGCAGCCACCGCGGGTCGCGCTCGCCCTGGACCTGGTGGCGGACGCCCTTGAGGTACCGGCCGCCGGGCAGTTCCCGCAGCCGGGCGAGTTCGTCGGCGACGTCCGGACGCGTGAGGTCGGTCCACCCGACGACCCCGGCGACCAGTGCGTGCCCGGCCGCCAACTCCAGGAATTCCGGGGTCTCCTCGGCCACGGTGACCGTCTGGACGAGGACCGTGCGGTCCACGCCGGCCGCGCGGGCCTCGGGTTCGAGATCGGCGAGGGTGAAGTCGCGGCGCAGCGGGTCGCCTTCGGCGATCCAGTCCTGGTCGCGCACGGACAGGTCCCACACGTGGTGGTGGGCGTCGACGGTCACGGCAGCTCCCAGACGACGGGCAGACCGGCGTCGACGCCCTCGCCGGAGTAGTCGTGCACCACGTCGAGGAGGTCGGCCATGCGGGTCTGCCACGCCATGTTGACGGGGAGTTTCTCCAGTTCGGCGAGCAGCCGGGCGTAGTCCGCGCACTCCAGGAGGTGGAAGAGCTCGGTGCCGCTGCGCCAGATGGTCCAGGAGGTCGCGCCGGCCGCGCGGATGGCGTCGGTGAGCTCCTCCGGGACCTCTCGGTGGGCGGCCTCGTACTCGGCGACGCGGTCGGCGCGGACCCGGGTGTGCAGGGCGATCCTCATGACGGCTCCTCGGCGGGTACGGGGGCTTCCGGCGGCAGCAGGCCGGTGTCGCGGGCCTCCCGCCAGAAGGCGGCGGGCACGGGTGTCGCGAACTGCTCGGCGCAGTCCCGCACTTCGGCCGCCGACCGGGCGCCTACCAGAACACTCGCGACGGCGGGCGGGGCGGCGCAGAAGGCCAGGGCGGCGGCCCGCAGCGTGGTGCCGTGCCGGCCGGCGAGCTCCTTCAGGCGCAGGGCGCGGTCCACGAGTCCGGGCGGAGCCGACGCGTAGTCGTAGGTCGCGCCGGGTCTCGGGTCGGCCAGCAGGCCGGAGTTGAAGGCGCCGCCGATGACGACCGAGGTGCCGCGTTCCTCGGCGGCGGGCAGCAGATCGGTCAGGGCCCGCTGGTCCAGCAGGGTGTAGCGGCCGGCGCACAGCACCACGTCGACGTCGGTGTCCCGGACGAACCGGGTGAGCATCTCCGCCTGGTTCATGCCCGCGCCGATCGCGCCGACCACGCCCTCGGCGCGGAGTCGCTCCAGCGCCGGGTAGCCCTCCCGGAACGCCTGTTCGGCGTGGTCGTCGGGGTCGTGCAGGTAGACGGCGTCGACGCGGTCGAGCCCGAGCCGTTCCAGGGCGCCCTCCAGGGTGCGGCGTACGCCGTCGGCGCTGAAGTCCCACACCCGGCGGAGGCGGGCGGGCACGGCGAAGCCGTTGGCGAGGTCGTCGCCGCCGTCCGCGGAGGGCTCCAGGCGGCGGCCCACCTTGGTGGAGATCGTGTAGGCCGTACGGGGGTGCTCGCGCAGGGCGGCGCCGAGGCGGCGTTCGGACAGGCCGAGGCCGTAGTGCGGCGCGGTGTCGAAGTAGCGGATGCCCTGCTGCCAGGCCGCCGTCACGGCCTTGTGCGCCTGTTCCTCGGTGACCTCGGTGAAAAGGTTGCCGATGGCGGCGCCGCCGAAGGCGAGCGGGCTGACCTCGACGGCGCTGCGGCCGAGCGTGTTCACCGGCCCACCGGGCGCAGTCGCAGGCCCTGCATGCCGCCGTCGACCGCGAGCGAGGTACCGGTGGTGGCTCCGGACAGGGGGCTCGCCAGGTAGGCGATGGCGCCCGCCACTTCGGCGGCCGTCACGAGCCGGCCGGTGGGCTGGCGGGACTCCAGGGCGGCGCGTTCGGCCGCCGGGTCCCCGGCCGCGTCCAGCAGCCGTCCGACCCACGGGGTGTCCGCCGTACCGGGGTTGACGCAGTTGACCCGGATGCCCTCCCGGACGTGGTCGGCGGCCATCGCAAGGGTGAGGGAGTACACGGCGCCCTTGGTCGCGCTGTAGAGCGCCCGCTGCGGGAGGCCCGCCGTGGCCGCGATGGAGCAGGTGTTGACGATCGCCGCGTGCGCCGACCGGCGCAGGTGCGGCAGCGCGGCCCGTGCCGTGCGGACCATGCCGATCACGTTGACGTCCAGCACGCGGTGCCACTCGTCGTCCGCGTTGTCCTCGACGGTGCCCTGCGCACCGACGCCCGCGTTGCTGACGACCACGTCGAGGCCGCCGAGGTCGGCGACGGCCGCCGCCACGGCCTCGCGCACCGAGGCGTCGTCGGTGACGTCGGCGCGGTAGGCGAGCAGCGGCTTCTCGACCGGCGCCGGGTCCAGGTCGAGGACGGCGACCCGGGCGCCGCGTTCGGCCAGCAGCTCGGCGGTGGCGCGGCCGATGCCGGAGGCGCCGCCCGTCACCAGGGCGGTGAGGCCCTCGAAGTCGTTCATGCCGCGTGCCCCTTCTTCGCGTCGAGGTCTGCGGCCCAGAAGGTGCCGCCGGGAAAGGTGTACCGCGCGATGGACTCGGGCAACATGGCGGCCGAGAAACCGGGCGCGGTGGGCGCGGTGTAGTGGCCGTCGCGGATCACCACGGGGTCGGTGAAGTGGTCGTGCAGGTGGTCGACGTACTCGATGACCCGGTCCTCGGTGGTGCCGGTGACCGCGACGTAGTCGAACATCGACAGGTGCTGGACGAGCTCGCACAGGCCGACCCCGCCCGCGTGCGGGCACACCGGCACCCCGAACTTGGCCGCGAGCAGCAGGATGGCGAGGTTCTCGTTGACACCGGCCACGCGGGCGGCGTCGATCTGCACGACGTCGAGGGCGCCGGCCTGCAGCAGCTGCTTGAAGACGATCCTGTTCTGGACGTGCTCGCCGGTGGCGACCTTCACCGGGGCGACGGCCTTGCGGATCGCCGCGTGCCCGAGGACGTCGTCGGGGCTGGTGGGCTCCTCGATCCAGTACGGGTCGAACTCGGCGAGGGCTCTGGTCCAGCGGATCGCCTCGTCGACGTCCCAGCGCTGGTTGGCGTCGATGGCCACCCGGATGTCCGGTCCGACGACCGAGCGGGCCACCCGGCAGCGCCGGATGTCGTCCTCCAGGTCCGCGCCGACCTTCAGCTTGATCTGCCGGAAGCCGGCGGCGACGGCCTCGGCGGCGAGCCGGGTGAGCTTCTCGTCGCTGTAGCCGAGCCAGCCGGCGGAGGTGGTGTAGGCGGGGTATCCGCCGGCCAGCAGGCGGGCGGTCCGCTCGCCGGCGCCCGCGCGCCCGCGCCGCAGCAGGTCAAGGGCCTCCTGCGGGGTGAGCGCGTCGGAGAGGTAGCGGAAGTCGATCTGGCCGACCAGCCACTCCGGTTCGGCCTCGGCGAGCAGCCGCCACAGCGGTTTGCGGGCGCGCTTGGCCGCCAGGTCCCACACGGCGTTGGTCACCGCGCCGATCGCCATGTGCATCACCCCCTTCTCGGGTCCGAGCCAGCGCAGCTGGCTGTCCCCGATCAGGTCCCGGTGGAGCGATCCGGGATCGTCGCACACCTCCGCCACGCTCCGTCCGATCACGTGGTCGCGCAGCGCGTGGATGGCCGCGACCTGGACCTCGTTGCCCCGCCCGATGGTGAAGGTGAAGCCGTGCCCCTCGGCCTCCCGGCCGTCGGCGTCGAGGTCCGTGCGCAGCACGACGTAGGCGGCCGAGTAGTCGGGGTCCGGGTTCATGGCGTCGGAGCCGTCGAGTTCCCGTGAGGTGGGGAAGCGGATGTCGTAGGTGTCGACCGCGGTGATGCGGGCGGTGGTCGGGGACACGGAGGGCCTTTCCGTCGGGGGCGGGGACAGCGCGGACGGCGCGCCGTCAGTCCTGGGCACGGCCCGTCGTCACACGGGCGATCATGAGGGCGACCAGGATGATTCCGCCGTAGATGGCCTGGATCCAGAAGGACGGCACCTGGGCGAGGGTGAGCAGGTTCTGGACGACACCGAGCAGGAGCACGCCGGTGAGGGCGCCGAACATGGTGCCCCGGCCGCCGTCGAGGCTGATGCCGCCGATCACCGCGGCCGCGAACACGGTGAAGATCATGTTGTTGCCCTGGTTGGCGCTGATCGCGCCGACGTAGCCGGTCTGCATGATCCCGCCGACGGAGGCGAGGACGCCCGCGACGACGAACACGCCGAGCATCACCCGTTCGACACGGATACCGGCCGCCCGGGCCGCCTCCGCGTTGCCGCCGATGGCGTACAGCGCGCGTCCCACGCGGTGGTACTTGAGCACGAACCCGGCCACCGCGAAGGAGGCCGCGGCGAGCCACACCGACATGGGGACGTTGAGGAAGGTGGTGGTCGCCAGCGAGTAGAAGCTGTCGGGCATGCCGAACAGCGTCTTGCCCTTGGTCGCGCCGACCAGCAGTCCGCGCAGCACGATCAGCATCGCGAGCGTCACGATGAACGCGTTGAGCTTGAACTTCACGACGAGGACGCCGTTGAAGGCGCCGACGGCCGCGCCGACGACCAGCAACGCGACGAGCGCGAGCGGCGCGGGCAGTTCGGTGCCCCAGCCCGACTGGGCGGACGGTAGGACCAGCAGCGCGCCCACGGCCGGCGCGATGCCGACGACCGATTCGAGGGACAGGTCGAACTTGCCGGTGATCAGCACGAGCGACTCGGCGAGGACGACCATCGCGAGGGCGGCGGAGGCGCCGAGGATGGAGATCAGGTTGCGTTCGGTGAGGAACGAGTCGTTGACGACCGCGCCGAGCACCATCAGCAGCAACAGGGCCGGTACGAGGGCGAGTTCGCGGGCCCGCCGCAGCATGACCGTTCTGGCCGAACCGGGGGCCAGGGCGCGTACGGCCGCGAGCGGCGGGGCCGCCTTGGTGTCAGCCATGGTCCACTCCTTCGATGGAGGCGATGAGCTCGTGGTCGCGCCAGCCCGCCGGGTGTTCGGCGACGACGCGGCCGTGGAAGAGGACGAGGACGCGGTCGCAGCGTCTGAGGTCGTCGAGTTCGTCGGAGACGACGAGGACGGCGGTGCCGTCCTCCCGGGCGCCGTCCACCCGGGCGAGCAGGGATTCCTTCGACTTCACGTCGACGCCCGCGGTGGGGTTGATGAGGACGAGCAGCCGGGGGTCGGAGGCGAGGGCGCGGGCCATGACGACCTTCTGCGCGTTGCCGCCGGACAGGTCGGACACGGGCTGCCCGGGGCCCTCGGTGTGGATGTCGAGGCGGTCGATCAGGCCGGTGGCGAGCCGCCGTTTGCGGTCGCCGCCGACGAACCCGAACCGGCCGAGCCGGTCCAGGACGCTGAGGGTGGTGTTGTCGCCCACGGTCATGCCGGAGACGAGTCCCTGGTCGTGCCGGTCCCTGGGGACGCAGCCGACGCCGGCCTTCAGCGCCGCCTGTACGTCACCGAACGGCAGGCGCCGCCCGTCCAGTTGCGCGGTGCCGCCGCTGGGGGTGTGCAGTCCGGCGAGCGACTCGGCGAGTTCGATCTTCCCGCTGGCACTGGACCCGGCGAGGCCGACGACCTCGCCGCGCCGGACGGTGAGATCGACGTCGGTGTAGGCGTCCGAGGTGAGGCCGCGGGCGTGCAGCAGGACGGGGGCGGCCTCGCGGGCCTCCCGCTCGCGTACCGCCTGTTCGGCGACGGTCTCGATCACCTGGATGCTCTCCCCCGCCATGGCCTCCACCAGGGCGGCCCTGGGCAGTTCGGCGACCGGCGCGGTGATGATCCAGCGGGCGTCGCGCAGGACCGTCACGGTCTGGCAGACCTCGTAGACCTCCTGGAGGTGGTGGGAGATGAACAGGAAGGTGACGCCGGAGTCCTGGAGGGTGCGCATGCGGGTGAAGAGCCGCTCGATCTCCCGGTTGTCGAGCTGGGCGGTCGGCTCGTCGAGGACGATGAACCGGGCGCCGAAGCTCAGCGCCCGGGCGATCTCCACCATCTGGCGGTCCTCGACCTTGAGGTCCGAGGTGCGGGCCTCCGGGTCGACCCGCACGTCCCAGGTGTCGAGGAGTTCGGCGGCCCGGTCCTTGAGCCGGCGCCAGCTGATGACGCCGGCGCGGGAGACGGGCTGCCGGTTGATGAACAGGTTCTCGGCGACGGTCAGTTCGGGCACGACGGTGGGCTTCTGGTAGACGCACGCCACCTTGCGGCGCCAGGCGTCGCGGTCGGTGAGCGGGGGCGCGGGCCGGCCGTCGAAGTGGACCGTGCCCTCGTCGGGCGCCTGGAGCCCGGTGAGGAGGGTGACCAGGGTGGACTTGCCGGCGCCGTTGCGGCCGACCAGGGCGTGGGACTCGCCGGGCAGGACGGTGAGCCGGCCGTCGGCGAGGGCGGTGGTGGCGCCGTACCGCTTGACGATGTCCCGGGCTTCTACCAGTGGCGTGCTCATTTGACCGTGTTGCCCCACAACTCGGAGTCGTCGACGTTGTCCTTGGTGACCAGCGGAGCGGGCAGCTGGTCCTCGAGGATGCCGCTGGGCAGCTTGACGATCGTCGAGCCGTGGTCGGTCGGGCCGGGCTTGAAGGTCTTCCCCGCCATGGCCGCCTTGATGTAGTACATGCCGTACTTGGCGTAGGTGTCGGCGGGCTGGGAGACGGTCGCGTCGATCTCGCCCTTGCGGATGGCGTCGAACTCCTGCGGGATGCCGTCGTTCGAGATGATCGTGATGTGGCCCGACTGGCCGGCCTTCTTCAGCATCCCCTTCGACTTGAGGGTCTGCAGGGTCGGCGCCAGGTACACGCCGCCGGCCTGCATGTAGATGCCCTTGAGGTCGGGGTTGGCGTTGAGGAGGGTGTCGAGCTTGGAGGCCGCGGTGTCGGACTCCCACTTGGCGGGGATCTCCAGGACCTTCAGCTTCGGGAAGTTCTTCTTCACGCAGGCGCGGAACGCCTCGGAGCGGTCCCGGCCGTTGACGGAGGCCAGGTCGCCCATGATCTGCACGACCTTGCCGGACGGTATCTGCTGCCCGAGGTACTTGCAGGCCTTCTCGCCGTAGGCCACGTTGTCGGCGCGGACCACCATGGCGACCTTGCCCTTGTCGGGCGCCACGTCGACCGCGACGACCGGCACGCCCTTGCGTTCGGCCTGGTCGAGGCCGGCCTCGATGGCCGCGCTGTCCAGAGGGGCGACGACCAGGCCCTTGACCCCCTGGTTGAGCTCGTTGTTGATGTCGGTGATCTGCTGGGAGGGGTCGCTGTTGGAGTTGACCGTCTTCAGCGCCTCCACGCCCTCGGACTTCGCCATCTTGGGCACGTAGTCGTTGTACGACTGCCAGAACGGCGAGGTCAGCAGGGGCAGGATCACTCCGACCTTGCCGGTGCCGCCGCCGGAGGTGCCGGCCGAGCCGCTGTCCTTGGTGCTGCCGCATCCCGTGAGCGCGAGGGCGGCGACGCCGGCCGCGGCCGTCGTCCGTACCGCCCATGAGGTGAGTCGTCTGTTGTGCCGTTCGTTCCGCACCGTGCTGCCGGACATCCTGTCAGCTCCTCATCGAGCGTGATCGAGCAGATGACGGCATATTTATCAGACCACTTCCGTCGAACAACACCCTTCGACGGCAGATTTTCGCGATTTTCAGCAGTAGTGGTCCGACCACCTTGGCGGTTAGACTGCGGCGCACCGGCGACCGAAGGAGTGGCGTGGACGAGAACCTGGCCGGCGAGACACCGACCGGACCCGCTCCGCAGAAGGGCACCGTGACCCAGCGGGCCATCGACAGCATCAAGGCGCTGATCCGCGACGGCTCCCTCGAGCCGGGCCAGCGGCTGCCCACCGAACGCGACCTCGCCGCCCAGCTCGGCATCTCCCGCAGCTCGATGCGCGAGGCGATCCGCGCGCTCACCGTGCTGGGCGTGCTGGAGGCCCGGCACGGTTCGGGCATCTACGTGACCCAGCTGGAGGCCGGCGACCTGCTGGAGACCTTCGGGGTGGTGGCCGACCTGTCCCGCGGACCGCGGCTGGTGGAGCTCCTGGAGGTGCGCCGCATCCTGGAGTCGACGGCGACCGCGCTGGCCGCGGCGCGGATCACCCCGGACCAGCTGGCCGAGGTGGAGAAGCACCTGGCGGCGATGAACGCCACCGACGACCCGGAGGAGATCCTCGCGCACGACCTGGCCTTCCACCGCGAGATCGCGACGGCGGCCGGCAACGACACCATGGCCGCGATCCTGGACGGCCTCTCCTCGCGCACCTTCCGCGCCCGCGTGTGGCGCGGCTACCAGGAGGAGGGCGCGTTCGCCCGCACCCGCCGCGAGCACGCCGCGATCCACCGGGCCCTGGTGGCGCACGACCCGGAGGCGGCGCGCGCGGCGGCGGCCGCGCACGTCGGGGAGGTGGAGGAGTGGCTGCGGGCCCAGCTCGCGCCCTGAACCGGACCCGCGCCCCACGCTCAGGCCCGCTTCAGCCGCAGGGTCACCAGCTCGAACGGCCGTAGCCGTACGGCGATCCGGTCGCCCTCGACCCGCACCGCCTCCGCGTGGGGCAGCGGGCGCTCCAGCAGGTCGGTGACCTCGGCGCCGGCCACCGCGAACCCGGCGGTGAGGGTGGCGCGGGCCCGGCCGCCGTGGGCCTCGTGGAAGCGGACCACCACGTCTCCGGTGGCGTCGTCGGCGAGTTTGACCGCGGTGACGACGACGGCGTCCTGATCGACCGCGACCCCGTTCGGGGGGCGGGCCGAAGAGTTCGGGCGGGGACCGCGGCACCGGCACCCGCGCCCTCGTGCCGGCGCCGGCTGCCCGGCCCCCGCCCGCTCAGTCGCTCAGACCCGCCAGTCCACCTTGAACACCCACACGTACCGGCCCGCCTTCCGCGCCGCCTCGGGTACGTCGATGACCAGGGCCCCGTTGCGCACGGTCCACGTCAGTGGCCGGTCGTGGCCGAGCATGGTGACCTTGTCGCCGGCGCGGACGGGCACCGGCGCCTCGACGGTGAGCGTGGCGCCCGGCCGGACCAGGGAGTGGATGTAGAACGCCTCGTCCGGGCGGACGGTGAACCGCAGGTCCTCGCCGAGCTGCGCCGTCCGCGACCAGTAGGTGGTGTCGTAGATCGCCTCCCCGTTGGTCTTCAGCCAGCGGCCCGTCTCCCGCAGCCGGGTCTGCATGATCTCGGGGATGGTGCCGTCGGCGCGGGGGCCGATGTCGAGGAGGAAGTTGCCGTTCTTGGAGACGATGTCGACCAGGCTGTGCACGACCTCCTCGGCCGACATGTAGGCGTCGTCGGGCGTGGCCCGGTTCCAGCCGTAGCTGAACGGGTCGAGGCCGCGGCTGGCCTCCCACTTGGCGACGACCGTGTTGTCGTACGTCGTGTACTCGGGGGTCGTGAAGTCGTGGAAGCCGATGCCCGAGCGGTTGTTGACGGTGACGTCGACCGGACGGGCCCGGTTCTTGGCGTGGTTGAAGTACTCGGCGAGCACATGGAGGCTGTCGTTGGCGCCGCCGATGTCGCACCAGATGAGCTCGGGGTCGTACCCCTTGATCAGTTCCAGCATCTGCGGGGCCTGGTAGTCCTTCACGAAGTCCTTGCCCGCGGTGTACCCGGTGTACGGCACCGGCTCCCGGGTGTACGGGTTGCGGGGGGCGTGCCCCGACCACGGGCTGTCCGGGTTGAACCACTCGGGCATCGAGAAGTAGAGGCCGCGGTGGAGTTCGGGGGCGTAGCGGCGCGAGGCCTCGAACAGCTCCTTGACCAGGTCCCGGCGCGGGCCCATCTTGACCGAGTTGCGGTCGGAGACCTTGGTGTCCCACAGGGCGAAGCCCTCGTGGTGCTTGGAGGTGAGCACGTGGTACTGGGCGCCCGCGTCCCGGAACAGCTCGACCCAGGCGCGCGGGTCGAACCGCTTCGCGGTGAACTGCGGGATGAAGTCGTCGTAGGCGAAGTCCTCGCCGTACGTCTCGCGGTGGTAGGCGTACACCTCGTTGCCGGGGTCCTGGAGGTGGTTCCAGTACCACTCGGCGTACTGCTTGCCGACCGGCGACCAGGCGGGCACGGAGTAGACGCCCCAGTGGATGAAGATGCCGAACTTGGCGCCGTTGAACCAGTAGGGCGCCTGGTGGCCGGAGAGGGAGGACTCGGTCGGCTGGTAGTCGGCGGTGCCGAGGGTCAGCCTCCTGTTCTGCGCGGTGACCGCGCCGCCGCGTCCGGTGACCGTCACCGCGCCGTCGCGGGTGGTGCCGGGGGCGGTGCCCGCACGGTTGCGGATGCCGACGCGCACCCGGGCCTGCTCGCCCGGGTCGAGGCGGCGGACGCGGGCCGGCTCCACTGTCCGGGCACCGGGCACGTCGACCCGCACGGACACGGCGTCGTGGGCGAGCACGGCGACGGTGCCCGCGTTGACGACCGTGGCCTCGACGCTCTGGGCGCCGCTGGAGTCCAGGAGCGAGCTGGTGGAACGGGCGTCGCGCAGGGCCAGCGCCCGTCCCTGGGCGACGGGTTGCAGGGACAGCGCGAAGACGTGCAGCGCCGTCGAGTTCGCCTGCGCCGGTCCGACGGCGGGCAGGGTGATCGCGACGGCCTCTTGCCTCGGGTCGAGCCACACCTCCGAGGTCCCGATGCCGACGGTGTGCTCGTCCTTGGCGCCGGTCGGCGTGTAGCGGTACGGCGCGGACAGGGAGCCGCCCGCCGCGTACCAGTCGGCGCCGCCGAGTCCGGCGGTCGTGGTCGAGCCGTCCGCGTAGTGCACGGTGGCCTTGCCGGAGGCGTTGCCGTAGCTGCCCGCGGTGAGGAAGACGGCCGACAGGTAGCGGCCCGGGGGCAGCTCGATCCGCTGGCCCGCCGCCACGACGTTGTTCTTCGCGCCCGCCGCCGAGGACGGGAAGAGGAAGGGGACGCCGTCGACCTCGACCCGGCCCGCGGGGAGTTCCTCGCCCGGGAACGTGTAGCCCGAGCCGTCGAAGTCGCCGCCCCGCGCGGTGGCGGAGTCGATGGCGTCGTTGTCGTAGAGCGCGTCGAGCGGGACCGGCACGGGGTCGGGGACGGGAACCCACTGGCCGGCGGGGCCGCCCTCGGGTGCGGCGGCGTGCGCGCCGGTCGCGGAGACGAGCGGAAGGGCGGCGGCCGACACGGCGACACCGACCGCTGTTCCGAGGACCTGACGGCGTGGATACGAACCCATGAGCGGCTCCCATTCATCGGATGTCTGAATGATTGATTGGACATCAGGGCGTGTCAATGGGGCGGGACAGAAGTCGAGTTCGATGATTGGTCGGATGACCCGCGGGCAGGCAGGGGAAGGTCGGCCGGACCCGGCGGGAAGCGCGGGACCAGCGGCCCGTCCGTCCGGGGCGGGTGCTCTCGACGCGGGGCCCCGGCCCCGGGCACAGTGGCCCCACGTACTCGTCAGTACGCCCGCCGCTTCGCATCCCCCGAGGAGCCCGAGTGACCAACTGGGTCGGCCGGACCGCCGCCGAGATCGCCGCCGCCGTACGCGAGAAGCGGGCCACGCCCAGTGAGGTGGTCGCCGAGCACCTCGACCGGATCGAGCGGCTCGACGGCCGCGTCGGCGCCTTCCGCACGGTGCGGGCCGGGGCTGCGCTCGCCGAGGCCGAGGAGGTGGGCGTCCGGGGTGACCTGGCCGAACTCCCGCTCGCCGGCGTGCCCGTGGCCGTCAAGGACAACCTCGCGGTGCGCGGGGAGTCCACCCGGATCGGCTCCGCCGCGACCCCGGACACGCCCGCCGACGAGGACCACGTCACGGTGGCCCGGCTGCGAGCCGCCGGCGCGGTGGTGGTGGGGCTGACGAACGTGCCGGAGCTGTGCGTCTTCGGCACCACCGAGGGCGTGTACGGCACCGCCCGCAACCCCTGGGACACCTCCCGCACGGCCGGCGGCTCCTCGGGCGGCAGCGCGGCCGCGGTCGCCGCCGGCCTGGTGCCGATCGCGCTCGGCAACGACGGCATGGGCTCCCTGCGCATCCCCGCGGCCAACTGCGGTCTGGTCACCATCAAGCCGGGGCCCGGAGTGGTCCCGGCCGGGATCAGCGACGGCGACTGGTTCGGCATGTCGGAGAACGGGCCGCTGGCCACGACGGTCGAGGACGCGCGCCTGATGCTGTCGGTCCTCGCGGACACCGCCTTCCCGGCACCCCGGGAGGCCGCCGGCCACCGGATCGCCTTCTCGCTGCGCAGCCCGCTCACCGGGATCGTCGTCACCCGGCCGTATACGGCCGCCGTACGGGAGGCGGCGGGGCTGCTGATGCGGGCCGGGCACCAGGTCCGCCGCGCCGACCCGCCCTACCCGCAGTCGCTGAGCCTGACCTCGATGACGCACTGGACGGCGGGGACCTCGGTCGACGCGCGGCACCTGGACCCGCGGCTGCTGACGCGGCGCACCCGCGTCCACGCGGCCGTCGGCCGCCGCTTCGCGGACCGCGTGCGGACGGGCAGGGCGCGCGAGGAGCTGCGCCGCCGCCTGGAGCCGTTCTTCGCCGAGTACGACGTACTGCTCATGCCGGCGCTGGCCCGCCGCTCCCCCAAGGCCGGCCCGTGGCACGAGCGGGGCTGGCTGCGCAACGTCCTGGCCAACAGCAACTACTCCCCCATGACCCCGCCGTGGAACCTCACCGGCTGGCCCGCGATGTCGGTCCCGTTCGGCACCCTGCCCTCCGGCGCCCCCGGGGCGGTGCAGCTGGTGGCGCGGCCGGGGTCGGAGGCGGAACTGCTGGCGGTGGCGGAGCAGTTGGAGAGGGCCCGTCCGTGGCAGCGGACGGCACCCCTGGACTGAACGCGGGTCGGGGGCCCGGAGCGCCCGGTGCGCGAGGGCGGAGGTGACGACGGCCCCGGTGTCGCCCTCGACGGCGTACACCGCTTTCGCGGGGCCCACACACGGGGACCGGGCCGCCTCCTCGGAGGTGTCCCGGTCCCGGGTGCGGCTCCCGTCCGCGGCGACGATCCGGCGTCGGAAAGACCGGATCCGAGGCCCGTCGGCGGCCTCGGCTTCTTCGATCGGCATGGGCGTGGGTCCGGCACGCCCATGCGGTCGGCGATCGCGAAGGTTCCTGCCGGTGGGTCAGTCCACGCTGGGCAGGATGTGGGGCTCGGCGAGGTCCTCCTCGTAGCCCGCCAGGCGGATGGGGGCGGACCGGGCCCACACGTCCAGGCTGCCGAGCTCGCCTGGCCGGCGGCCTGCGCGCTCCGTGCGTTCCTTGGGGCGCTGATCGCGATTCGTCTTCTCCGGTGTCACCGCGCACTCCTTATGTGTCGGGTCACCCTCGGGGCACGCCGCCAGTCTGCGATCCGGCTCCCGGCGCCCGCTCGGGTCTCAGTGGAAACAGTTCGGACGCGGTGGCGCCGGGACCTCGTGCGAGAGCAGGCCGCTGTGAACCGGCTGTCCCATGACGGACCGTGGGTGTGGGTAGAACCCTTTGCTGCTGTCCGTCGGCTACAGATTAACCAAATGAGCGGGGGTCCGCTCGATGGGGCTGAAAACAAAGGGTAACTATCGCAAGTCGCCCCGCATACAGCGCTACTGAGTCTGCACCTGTTTGTAACTCGATGTGCGATTTAGCCTCACTCGTTCGGCCTACAAGGCCGAAAACACCTCCGAGCCGGGACCGCCGGGGCCGAGCAGTTCAGGTCCCGTTGGCCGGATCGCAAGGAGCGGATGGTCTGCTGTCGGACGGCAAGGGCTCGGCCGGCGGGAGGACTGGCGCATGGAGCTGCGCGGTGTCGAGGAGCTGATGGACCTGCTGCACGCCTGCCGGCCCGCACCGGCCGGGCCGGCCCCCGGGCACGGCCGGGCCGATCCGCACCAGCACGCGCTGCGGACCGCCGCGCTGCTGCGCCGCGCCCGCCCCGCCGACAAGGAACTCCAGCTGGCGGGTCTGGTGCGGGCCGCCGGCCCCCTTCTGCGGCCGGGTGACGCGCCCGCCCAGCGCGACCACGCGGCCGACGCGGTACGCCCCCTGCTCGGCGAACGGGTCGCCGGCCTCGTCCGCGGGTACGCCCGCTCCGCCGCGGGCCCGGCCGACGACGATCTGCTGCGGCTGCGCCTGGCCGAGGAGGAGGCCCGCACCGCCGCGTTCGACGCCGGTGTCCTGGAGGACTGGCGCACGGTGCTGGAACTGGTCGCGGCACGGAACTCGCCGCTGAGGGCTGTCGATTGACGGTCCGTCATGAGACGGTACGGCGATGACGGCGACCACCCCGCACCACGCGCTGCAGGGCAGGGCCGCGGTCGTCACCGGCGCCACCCGGGGTATCGGGCTGGCCGTGGCGCGGGAGTTGACGGCGGCGGGGGCGCTGGTGTGCGTGACCGCGCGGGACGCCGGCGACGTACGGCGGACGGCCGGGGAGCTGGGCGGCATCGGGCTCGCGGGCAGCGTCGCCGACCCGGCCCACCTGTCCGCGGTGACAGAGCTGGCGCTGCGCGAGTTCGGCCGGATCGACGTGATCGTCAACAACGCGGCGACGAACCGGCCCTACGGACCGCTCATGGACGCCGACCCGGACGCCTGGCGTGAGGCGTTCACCGTCAACGTCGAGGCCGCGCTGCGGCTCGTGCAGTGCGCGTGGCGGTCGTGGATGGGCCGGCACGGCGGCACGGTGGTCAACGTCTGCACCGAGGGCGCGGAACACGTCGGGCCGCACGTCGGCGCGTACGGCACCAGCAAGGCGGCCCTGCTGCACCTGACCCGGCAGCTCGCGGGCGAGCTCGCGCCGAGGGTGCGGGTCAACTCCGTCTCTCCCGGCCTGGTCCGCACCGAGATGGCGCGGTTCGTGTGGGAGCGGGACGAGAAGGGGGTGGCGGCCGGACTGCCGCTCGGGCGGATCGGCGAACCCGAGGACGTGGCCCGGGCCGTGACCTGGCTGGCGTCCGACGCCGCCGGGTGGATCACCGGCGCGGACCTGCTGGTGGACGGCGGCACCCGGGTGCGGGCGGCGAGCGGCACCGGCGCGTACGCGGTGCACGAGCGGCTGCGCTCTGCGAGGCCACCCGGCACCGGCACGGCAGGCTGGGGCGGACCGGACTGAACACGGGCGGGCGGGCGGCCGGTTCGGCGCCCTCGAAAGAGGCGGAGCGCAGGGTGCCCGAGATCGAGGTGGTCGCGCGACCGCCCTCCACAAGGGCGACGGGCCCACGGGTGGACCCGCTTGGAGTCGAACCAGGAAGTAAGCGTGACCGGCGCACCGGGCACCCCGGCGTTCCGGTCCCACCGTAGGCCGGGCGGGCCTGGGCGGACCACCGGATTTACGCCCGCCCAGGCCCGCGCCCGGCGGCTACCACTTGCCGGGCGCGTAGTCCTTCAGGAAGACGCCGAACAGGTCCTCGCCCTCCTCGCCGCGCACGATCGGGTCGTAGACGCGGGCCGCGCCGTCCACCAGGTCGAGCGGGGCGTGGAAGCCGGCCTCGGCGAGGCGGAGCTTGTCGGGGTGCGGGCGCTCGTCGGTGATCCAGCCGGTGTCGACCGCCGTCATCAGGATGCCGTCCTTCTCGAACATCTCCTGCGCGCTGGTGCGGGTCAGCATGTTCAGGGCGGCCTTGGCCATGTTGGTGTGCGGGTGGCCGGCCCCCTTGTAGCCGCGGTTGAAGACGCCCTCCATCGCGGACACGTTCACGATGTACGTCCGTCGGGCCTCGGCCGCCGCCATCGACGCCCGCAGCCGGCTGATGAGGATGAAGGGGGCCGTGGAGTTGCAGAGCTGGACCTCCAGCAGCTCGACCGGCGTGACCTCCTCCACCGCCTGGATCCAGCTGTTGGTGTCGTGCAGGTCGGGCACGAGCCCGCCGGCGTCGATCGCGGTACCGGCCGCGATCCGCTCCAGGGAGGCGGAGCCCGACACCAGGGCCAGGTCCGTCACGTCCTGCGCGGTGAGCGCTCCGCCGCCCGCCACCGGGAGGGCGGCGACCGCGCCGGAGCCGAAGGTGCCGATCACCTCGGCGGCGGGCAGTTCACCGGCCGGCAGCGGCGCGGACTCGGCGGTGAGGAGCTCGCCGTAGGCCTGCGGGGAGCGCCGTACCGTCTGCGCCGCGTTGTTGATCAGGATGTCCAGCGGGCCGGCGGCGGCGACCGAGTCGGCGAGCGCGACGACCTGCGCCGGGTCCCGCAGGTCGATGCCGACGATCTTCAGGCGGTGGATCCAGTCGGCGCTGTCGGGCTGCGCCTTGAAGCGGCGGATCGCGTCGTTGGGGAAACGCGTGGTGATGGTGGTGTGGGCGCCGTCGCGCAGCAGCCGCAGCGCGATGTACATGCCGATCTTGGCGCGGCCGCCGGTGAGCAGCGCGCGCTTGCCGGTGAGGTCGGTGCGGGCGTCGCGGCGGGCGCGGTTGTCGGCGGCGCAGTTCTGGCAGAGCTGGTGGTAGAAGTAGTCGACCTCGACGTAGCGGGCCTTGCAGGTGTAGCAGGAGCGGGGGCGCTGGAGTATCCCGGCGATCTGGCCCTGCTCGGTGACCGACGAGGGCAGGATGCCCTCGGTCTCGTCGTCGATGCGCTGCGCGGAGCCGGTCGCGGTGGACTCCGTGACGGCCTTGTCGTGCGCGGTCTTCGCGGCCCGGCGCTCCTGGCGGCGGCGCTGCTTGACGGTCCGGTAGATGCCCGCGGTGGCCCGGCGCACGGCGACGGCGTCGGGGTGGTCGACGTCGAGCTCGTCGAGTTCCGCGAGCACGTCGAGGCACAGGGCGAGCCGCTCGGGGTCGATGCCGGGCCCGTAGACGATCTCGTCCGTGGTCGCCGGGCCGTTGTCTGTCACCGTCATGGCCGCTGCCGTTTCCTGGGTCTCCCGCCGCGTGCTCCGAGCGAGCCCGCTTTCGAACGGGGCATTCTACGGAGCGTCGGGCCCGACCGCCAAAACCGCGGTGATCACGGGCCGCAGGCGGTGATCAGCGCCTCGACCTCCTCGGACACCGCGCGGGCGAACCGGTCGAGATCGGGAACGGCCTCGGCGTCGGCGACCAGCCCGTAGTGGACGCTGCCGCGATACGTCGAGATCGCGACCGCCAGGGACTGGCCGCGGGCCAGCGGGGCGAACGGATAGACCTCGGTGACCGGGTTGCCGCCGAGCTTCAGGCCGAGGCTGGGCAGCGGCACGCTGGTGACCAGGATGTCGAACCAGAGCCGGGCGGCCTGTCCGACCAGGGGGCCGCCGAGCCGGTGGCCGAGGGCCGGCACGTGGTCGGCGAGCAGGGCGACGGCGCCCGCGCCCCGGTTGGGGCCGGCGTCCTTCTTGCGGTCCATGGCGCTGCGGACCGTACGCAGCCGGCTGAGCGGGTCGGGGTCGTGGACGGGCAGCCTCATCAGGTAGCCGGAGAGCCGGTTGCCCTGCGGGTGCGCGCTGCGCGGGCGGCGCTTGGAGACGGGGATCAGGGCGCGGGGCGCCACGCCCTCGCTGCCGTCACCGCGTTCGTCGAGCCAGCGGCGCAGCGCGCCCGCGACGACCGCGATCAGCACGTCGTTGACCGTGCCGCCGACGGTCTTGCGGACCAGGTGCACGTCGTCGAGGTCGACGACCACTCCGGCGGTACGGCGGGTGCCCGTGGACTCGGCGGTCAGCGCGGGTGAGGAGCGCACGGCCACCCCGGACAGGGCGACGGAGGCGCCGATGTCGAGGGCGCGGCCCACGTCGGAGAGGGCACCGCGCAGCAGCCCGGGCAGTCTGCGGACGTCGGGCACCAGAGCGCGCGGCGGCTCCTGCGGCCGGGGACGCGGCGGGGGCATGTCGATCGGGTCCATCACGGCGGCGGCGAGGGCCAGCGCGCGCAGTCCGTCGGCCAGCGCGTGGTGGAACTTGAAGAGGACGGCGAAGGACTCGCCGTCCTCCCCGGGCAGCACATGGGCCTCCCACGGCGGCCGGTCGCGTTCCAGCGGGCGTTCCATGAGCCGGCCGGCGACCTCGTGGAAGTCGGCGGCGGGGGCGTGCAGCCGGACGTGGTGCAGGGGGTCGAAGCCGGCGTCGGGCTCGCGGGTGGCGCTGCCGAAGGACAGCGGCTGCCAGACGTCCCGGATGCGCATCCGCAGTCCGGGCACGGCCGCGGCACGGGCGGCGAGCAGGTCGGCCGCGTGCGCACCCGCGGTCGGCGAGTGCGCGGTGAAGACGCCGAGGGCGGCCAGGTGCATCGGGTGCAGGTCGGACTCGATGTTCCAGAACGCCAGGTCGAGGGGAGCGAGCTGGTCGGAAGTCAATGGCTTGCCTCGCGTCGACGACGGGTGGGCAAGCAGTCAATCGCCCTCAGGCGATTACGGTCAAGTACGATCAGGCTACGCTCAGTTAACAGCAGATTAAGCGGCGGCTTCCCGGCCCCTTCCACCACACCGGCGTCAGGGGCCTCGGACACCCGCCGGAAGGCCGTGATCAGGGCACTCGCTGGCCCTTGCCGAGCGCGATGACCCCGCCCTTGGACACCGTGTACAGCTCGGCGTCCCGCTCCGGATTCACCCCGATCGTCGCACCCGGAGGGACCTCGACGTTCTTGTCGAGGACGGCTCCGCGCACCACCGCGCCCCGCCCGATGTGGACGTTGTCGTGCAGCACCGAGCCCTGGACGACCGCGCCCGGGTCGACCAGGACGCCCGGGGAGAGCACCGAACGGCTGACCTGCCCGCGGATCAGGCAGCCCGCGCTGATGATCGACTCGCTGGCGATGCCACCGGCGTTGAAACGGGCCGGGGACAGCTGGCCCGAGTGGGTGTAGATGGGCCACTGGCGGTTGTACAGGTTGAACGCGGGGCGCTCGGCGATCAGGTCCATGTGGGCGTCGTAGTACGCGTCGAGGGTGCCGACGTCACGCCAGTAGCCCTGGTCCCGGGTGGTCTCGCCGGGCACGTGGTTGGCGCTGAAGTCGTAGAGCTGGGCCTCACCGCGGTCGGTCAGCTGGGGCAGGATCGAACCACCCATGTCGTGCACGGAGGCCGGGTCCTCGGCGTCCCGCTGGAGGGCCTCGATCAGGGCCTTGGTGGTGAAGATGTAGTTGCCCATCGAGGCGAAGACGCACTCGGGGTCGCCCGTCAGTCCGGGCGGGTCGGCGGGCTTCTCCAGGAAGCGCTCGACCGTCTGGCCGTCCGAGCCGGGACTGATCACCCCGAAGGACGACGACTCCGAGCGGGGCACCCGGATGCCCGCCACCGTCACGCCGGCGCCGCTCTCGATGTGCTGCGCGAGCATCTGGCGCGGGTCCATGCGGTAGACGTGGTCGGCGCCGAAGACTGCGACGTACTCGGGCCGCTCGTCGTAGATGAGGTTCAGCGACTGCAGGATGGCGTCCGCGCTGCCCAGATACCAGCGCGGGCCGAGCCGCTGCTGGGCGGGCACGGGGGTGATGTAGTTGCCGAGCAGGCTGGACATCCGCCAGGTCGTGGTGATGTGCCGGTCCAGCGAGTGCGACTTGTACTGCGTGAGCACGCACAGCCGCAGGATGTCGGCGTTCACCAGGTTGGACAGGACGAAGTCGACGAGCCGGTACGTGCCGCCGAAGGTGACCGCCGGTTTGGCACGGTCAGCCGTCAGCGGCATCAGACGTTTGCCCTCTCCGCCCGCCAGCACGATTCCGAGCACCGACGGTCCACCACGACGCATGGCCGCTCCCCTCATCCTCGTTGCTGCATGACTGCCCCTGAGCAGGGGGGTCTACGCCTGTCCGTGACACACCTCGTCGCACTCACGCCGATTTGAGGGTGTCCTCGTAGAGCCGGACCGTGCGCCGGGCGACCGCGTCCCAGCCGAACTCGCCCACCGCGCGCTCCCGGCCCGCCTCACCCATCCGGCGGGCGCCCTCGGGATCACCGATCACCGAGTCCAGCGCCCGCGCCAGCCCGGCCTCGAAATCGTCGTCCACCGGCACCAGCAGTCCGGTCCTGCCGTCGTCGACGACCTCCGGGATGCCACCGACCCGGGACGCCACGACGGGTGTCCCGCAGGCCATCGCCTCCAGGTTGACGATGCCCAGTGGCTCGTACACCGAGGGGCAGACGAACGCGGCGGCGTGTGTGAGGAGCTGGATCACCTCGGGGCGGGGCAGCATCTGCGGGATCCAGTGCACCCCCGCGCGGTGCCGGCTCAGCTCCTCGAAGAGTTCGCGGAACTCCCGGTCGATCTCGGGCGTGTCGGGCGCGCCCGCGCACAGCACCACCTGCGCCGCGGGGTCGATGTCCCGCACCGCGCGCAGCAGGTGGGGCACGCCCTTCTGGCGGGTGATGCGGCCGACGAACAGGATGTACGGGCGGTCGGTGTCGAGGCCGATCCGGCGCAGCACGTCGGTGCCGTGGTCGGGCTGGTACAGGCCGGTGTCGATGCCGTTGTGCACGACGTGGACCCGGCCCGGATCGAGCCCCGGGTAGCAGGTCAGGATGTCCTCGCGCATCGCCCCGGACACGGCCACGACCGCGTCCGCGGTCTCGATCGCGGTGCGCTCGGCCCAGCTCGACAGCGCGTACCCGCCGCCGAGCTGCTCGGCCTTCCAGGGGCGCAGCGGCTCCAGGGAGTGGGCGGTCATCACGTGGGGGATGCCGTACAGGAGTTTGCCGAGGTGGCCGGCGAGGTTGGCGTACCAGGTGTGGGAGTGCACGAGCTCGCGGCCCTCCAGGGCGGCGGTCATCGCCAGGTCCACGGAGAAGGTGCGCAACGCGTCGTTGGCGGTGTCGAGAGCCGGCCAGGACCGGTGCCGCCGCACGCCGTCCGTGCGGCCCTCGCCCCAGCAGTGCACGTCCAGGTCGACGAGCGAGCGAAGTTCCCTGGCGAGGAACTCGACATGGACACCCGCGCCGCCGTACACGTCCGGCGGATACTCCCGGGTCAGCAGGCCCACTCGCACCCAATACCCCCTGTTGAAGCGGCTTGTTCTTCCATGGTCACCCAGATGCGGCGTGCGGGGAAGGGCCCGGGGGCCGTGTGAAGCAACAGTCCCCGCACACGCCACCACCTGGTACCCGGTAATAGAGGCAGCAACTGCGCCGTCCGAAGGAGGTGCCGGTGAGGGTGCCGGCGCCGGCCAGCAGGGGGTGGGCGAGGATCCGTTCGGTCAGGTCGCGGGTGCGGGCGGCCGTCTCGCCGTCTCCCTCCGCCCGCGCCCAGCGCTCCAGCTGCCCGGCGGCGCCCGCCAGCGCGGAGGCCGCGTTGCCCCGCAGCAGACCCGGCGCGATCCGGTGGCGGTCCCGCAGCGCGGCCGACAGCGGCTCAAGGTGCCCGTGCAGGACGGCGTCGGCCACGTCCGCCGCGTCCCCGGGCCGCCACCTCACCTCCGGCAGCCACAGGTCGTCGGGCGCGCCGGCGTCGGGGTTCCAGCGCAGCGTCTCGGGGTCGAGGTCGGGGAGCCGCCCGTACAGGACGGAGCAGCCGAGCGCGACCGACCACAGGCGCGACGCCAGCCCCAGCTGGGCCACCGAGGCCGCGATCCGCGTCTCGGGTGCCCGCAGGGCCGCCTCGACCTTCCTGACCCGGAAAATCAGGGAATTTTTGTAAACATCCGACGAACGATTCGCGTAGGCGTCCGCGAGGGACGGCAGCGGTGAACGCGGGGCTCCTGCCGTCCGTAGGAGGAAGAAGTCACCGAGCGGCCGCAGCGCCGCGAGTCGGGGGTCGAGGTCCACGAGGGGCAGTAGTACCAGGGCGAGTAGGGGTCTCCCCCAGGGGGTGCCCACCCTGTGTCACCCACCCTGGGGAGGACGGCGGCCCCGGCCTACTCCATCGGCAGTAGGACCCATTGCCTGCTCAGGTACGACGACGGGAAGACTTTTAAGCGGCATCGTGTTGCCTATGAAAGCCGACCGTTCGCCGCGCCGGGCCCCGTGCCCGCGCCTGACGCAGAGGAGCACCTCGTGAATGCCCTCGCGTTGTCCGTGCTGCTGTCGCTCGTGTCCGCCGTCGCCTACGCCGGCGGAGCGATCGTGCAGGAGCAGGTCGCGGTGTCCTCCCCCGGCGAGCAGTTCGCGCCGCTGCGCCGCCCCGTGTGGTGGGCCGCGGTCGCGCTGAACGGCCTCGGCGGTCTGCTGCACGTCGTGGCGCTCGCCTACGGCCCGCTGAGCCTGGTGCAGCCGCTCGGCGCGCTGACCATCGTCTTCGCGCTGCCCATGGCGGCCCTGTTCGTGGGCCGCAGGGCGGGCGCGACCGCCTGGCGCGGCGCGATCATGGCGACGGTCGGCCTGGCCGGTCTGCTCTCCCTCGTCGGCACGTCCGACGCGCAGTCGCTCAGCACCACCCAGCGGCTGTTCGCGGGCCTGGTCACCGGCGGCGCGGTCGTCGCCCTGATGATCGCGGGCCGGGCCGCGCACCGGCACCCGGCGGTGCGCAGCGTGCTGCTCGCCACCGCGTCCGGCATAGCGTTCGGCATGTCCTCGGTGTTCACCAAGACGGTCGCCGTCGACTGGACCGGCGGCGTGACGGCGGCCGACGTGCCGTCCCTGGCCGTCATCGGCGTGCTGGCCACGGCTGGCATGCTGCTGTCGCAGGCGTCCTACCGGGGCGCCGGACTCGCCGCGCCGCTCGCCACGCTCACGGTCGTGAACCCGGTGGTGGCGGCCGCGGTCGGCATCACGATGTTCGGCGAAACCTTCCGCTACGGCACCACGGGCACCGCGCTGGCCCTGAGCTGCGGCGTGGTGGCGGCGGGCGGTCTGATCCTGCTCACCACGGAACGGCTGGCCCGGACACCCCACGAGGCGTCCCCGGAGCCGGCCACGGCGACGGCCGAACCGGTCGCGGCCACGCGGGCCGTGCCCGCGCCGCTCGCTCCCGCGCCGGTCGTACCGCTCGCGCCTGCGCCGGTCACGGTTGTACCGGTCGTGCCGGTCACCGTCGCACCGCTCGCGTCCCCACCGCTCGTATCGGCGGCGGCCGTATCCGCACCGGCCCCGCCCTCGCCGGCCGTCGTCGCCTCGGTCGGGGGGCCGGTGGCCGCGCCCGCAGGGGGCCGGCCGCTGCCCGCGCAGTCGCCGGCGCCGCTCCCTGGGGCGTCGCGGGAGGTGGCGTCGGTCAGGGACGTCCTGGTGCCCACCCCGATCCCGGCCCCCGCCGCGGAGTCGGCGTACGAGGATCCGGAGCCCGCCGGCTCGGGCGGGTTCCCGATCCTGTCGTACGGCCCGTTCTACGGCGCGTTCGTGCCCATGCCGGTGCTCGACCGGCACCGCATGCGTGTCAAATCCTGACGCCGCCGGCCCGGAGGTAGGCGACCGGGTCGATGTCCGAGCCGAAGCCGGGCCCCGTCCGCACCTCGAAGTGCAGATGCGGGCCCGAGCTGTTTCCCGTGGTCCCCGAACGCCCCAGGCGCTGGCCGCCGCCCACGGGCTGGCCGGACTTCACCGAGATCGCCGACAGGTGGGCGTACTGGGTGTAGCGGCCGTCGGCGTGCCGGATCACGACCTCGTAGCCGAAGGAACCGGCCCAGCCCGCGCTGACCACCCGGCCGTCGGCCACCGCCTTCACGGACGTGCCGGTGGGGACGGGGAAGTCGACGCCGGTGTGGTAGCCCTTCGACCAGGAGGAACCGGTCGCGTGGTACGGCGTCCCCATGGCGGCGCCGACGGGGGCGACCATGGTGTGGCCGGTCGAGGCCGGCCGGGCGCTGTCCGAGGACTCCTTCTTCCGGGCCTTCCGGACCGGTTCGTGCTTCGGCGTCTCGTGCTTGGCCGCGTGGTGCTTCGCGCTCTCGTGCTTCGCCGTCCCGGGCTTCGCCGTCTCGTGCTTCGCGGGCGCGCCGCCCGCGGCGGCCCTCGCCCGCAGGTCCAGCCGCTGGCCCGGCAGGATCAGGTCGGGGTCCGTCCCGATGGTCCTGCGGTTGGCGGCGTACAGCCCCTGCCAGCCGCCCCGGACCTGTTCCTCGCCGGCGATGCCGGAGAGGGTGTCGCCGCGGACCACCGTGTACATCTCGGCTGTGCCCGCGCGGGACTGGGGCGTGCTGTGCGCCCGTACGTCCTCCACGGACGTGGCGGCCTTCTTGGCGGTCGCCTGCTTCGCGGCCGTCCGCTCGACGGCCTGCCGGTGCGCTCCCGCCGGCCGGCCGGTGCCGCCGTCGGGATGGACACCGGGGGTGGTGCCGCCCCGGGTCAGCCCGGCCCGCACCGAGCAGACCGGCCAGGCGCCGGGGCCCTGGCCGTCCAGCACCTTCTCGGCCACGGCGATCTGCTGGTCCCTGGTGGCCAGGTCCGCGCGGGCGGCGTACCGCGTGCCGCCGTAGGCCTCCCAGGTCGATCGGGTGAACTGCAGGCCGCCGTAGTAGCCGTTGCCGGTGTTGATGCTCCAGTTGCCGCTCGACTCGCACGCGGCGACCTTGTTCCAGGTGTCCACGTCGGCCGCCTGGGCGGCTCCGGCACCGATGAGCGGGATCGCCATCCCGGCGCCGCCCGCCGTGACGGTGAGTGAGGCGCGGTTGATCCTGTTCGGCTGATACCGGCGGTGCCGGCCGCGTACGGCCATGGGAAGCCCCCTCGACATGCGTCAGGAGGGCCAAAAGTAAACGCCCCGAACAGGCCATGACAAGGCGGCAATCAGCCGCCCCGCACATCAACTGACCGGGAATCAACCCCGGTTGTGCGACGGCTGAGGAAGGTGGGGCCTTCCGTGCGTATCTGCGTAGGCAACGTACGCACTCTCGAACACCCCGGACGTGCGGCCGGCCTACCGGCAAGTCAGGATGGTCGCAACGGCGATACCGACCATACTGACGAGACCGACAGCCCGACCGGCACCACGATCCAGGATCCTTAGGAGCCAAACCGTATGAGCACTTCAGCCCAGATCGGCGTCACGGGACTCGCGGTCATGGGCCGCAACCTCGCCCGCAACTTCGCGCGCAACGGCTACGCGGTCGCTCTGCACAACCGGACAGCGGCGCGCACGCACGCCCTGGTGGAGGAGTTCGGGCACGAGGGCGACTTCGTCGCGGCCGAGACCGCCAAGGAGTTCGTGGCGGCCCTCGAACGCCCCCGCCGCCTGGTGATCATGGTGAAGGCCGGCGAGCCGACCGACGCGGTGATCCAGGAGTTCGCCCCGCTCCTCGAACCGGGCGACATGATCATCGACGGTGGCAACGCGCACTTCGCGGACACCCGGCGCCGGGAGCGCGAACTGCGCGAGCAGGGCATCCACTTCGTCGGCATGGGCGTCTCCGGCGGCGAGGAGGGCGCGCTGCACGGGCCGAGCATCATGCCGGGCGGCCCCCGCGAGTCGTACGACTCCCTGGGCCCCATGCTGGAGAAGATCTCCGCGAAGGCGGCGGACGGCGCCCCCTGTGTCACGCACGTGGGTCCGGACGGCGCCGGGCACTTCGTGAAGATGGTCCACAACGGCATCGAGTACGCCGACATGCAGCTGATCGGTGAGGCGTACCAGTTGCTGCGTGACGTGGCCGGCTACTCGCCCGCGCAGATCGCGGACATCTTCCGCACCTGGAACACGGGACGGCTCGACTCGTACCTGATCGAGATCACGGCCGAGGTGCTGTCCCACGTGGACGAGGCCACCGGCAAGCCCTTCGTGGACGTGGTGGTGGACCAGGCGGAGCAGAAGGGCACCGGCCGCTGGACCGTGCAGATCGCCCTCGACCTCGGCGTGCCGGTGTCGGGCATCGCGGAGGCGGTGTTCGCCCGCTCGCTGTCCGGACACGCCTCGCTGCGCGAGGCCTCGCGGGAGCTGGCCGGCCCCAGGGCCACGCCACTGAGCGAGTCGGAGGCCGGCGCGTTCGCCGACCGCGTCGAGCAGGCGCTGTACGCCTCGAAGATCGTGTCCTACACGCAGGGCTTCCACGAGATCGCGGCGGGCAGCGAGGAGTACGACTGGGACATCGACCTGGGCGCCGTCTCCGCGCTGTGGCGCGGCGGCTGCATCATCCGGGCGGCGTTCCTTGACCGCATCCGCGCCGCCTACGGCACCCGCCCCGACCTGCCGAGCCTGCTGTCGGACGACACGTTCGCCCAGGAGATCGGCGCGGCCCAGGACGACTGGCGCGAGGTCCTCGTCGCCGCCACCCGCCAGGGCGTCGCCACCCCGGGCTTCGCCGCCGCACTCGCCTACTACGACGCCCTGCGCGCCGACCGCCTGCCCGCCGCGCTCACCCAGGGCCAGCGGGACTTCTTCGGCGCGCACACCTACCGGCGCACCGACCGCGACGGCTCGTTCCACACGCTGTGGGGCGGAGACCGCTCGGAGGTGTCGGCGTAGGGACCACCGTTGGGACCCGGGGCTCGGTGCTCTGAGGTCCGAGGTCCGAGGTCCGAGGAGACGACGAAGCGGTGGGCGGCCGGGAGGCCGCCCACCGCTTCGTCGTGTGTCGGGTCGGGGGAGTCCGCGGTGTACCGGGGAGCTGTGCCGGTTCAGGACAGCGGGGGCTCCGGATGGGGGTCCGGTACCGGTCCCGGGCCCGGCGGGATCGGCGACGGGGAGGGCTCGGGCCCCGGGACCGGGCCGGGCGCGGGCGGCGCCGGGTCCGGGGTGGGGACCGGCCCGGGGGCCGGAGGCGCCGGGTCCGGAGTAGGCGTGGGTCCGGGGGCCGGGGGTGAGGGGGTCGGGGGTGAGGGGGTCGGAGCGGGGTCGGGGTACGGCTGCGGGAGGTCGGGGTCGGGGCCCGGCGTGGGTACCGGCCCGGGTCCCGGGGTCGGGCCGGGATGCACGGGGTCGGAATACGGGTTCGTCATGGCGTCCTCCAGCCAGTCGGTCCACAAACGGCTCTGGACTACTCCCCCGCGTACCCGACGACAGGCCCCGCACTCACCCTCGGGCGTGAGGGCAGAGGCCCAAGTGGGCCTATGGGCACGGGGTCGGCCGTAGGGAACAGCCCCTGCGTCAGGACTGGCCGGCCATGCGCGGCCCCGGTGTCGGACCGGCCGGGACAGCGCGAGGCCCGGCGGCGGACCCGGTCGGCCTCGCGGGCCCCGGCGCCTGACCGGCCGGCCTCGCGCGGCCCCGGCGACCGACCGACGGCCTCGCGCGGCCGGCGTCAGACCAACTGGCCTCAGGCAACCAGCGTCAGACTGGTCTCGCGCGGCCCGGGGCGCCGGAACGGCCGGCCTCGCGGGCGGTCGTGCCTCAGAACCGGTCCGGGTGGTCGGCCAGCCATGCCTTCGCCGCGCGCCGCAGCTCCGGGTCGGATGCGGGCGCCTCCTCCGGGTGGCGCTCGGCCCACTTCACGACGTAGGGGCACAGGGGGGCGACGACGATCCCCTCGCGCTGCGCGATGCCGTACAGCTCGCGTGCCAGCGAACCGGCGATGCCCTTGCCCTCGTGGGCCGGCTCGACGATCGTGTGGACGGGTACGAGCGCGCGCTCGGGGGCTTCGAGGACGAAGTACTCGATACGGCCGACCACTTCGCCGCCGGCGACCGCCTCCAGGCGGCCCGCCGCCCGGTCGTCACGGATCTCGATGTCGCTCATGGGCACGCTCCTGGTCCGAAAGTCGTCCGTGGACCCACGGGTCCGTGGGTCCACGGGTCGTGGGCGCGCGGCTCAGGCCGGTACGGCCTGCGGGCTGCGCTCCTGGTCCGAGCCCGGCACCGGCTCGGACGGGTCGGCCCCGAGAGCCACGACACGGTTGTCGCCGTCCACGTGCACGACCCGGGGTTCGAACGCCCGCGCCTCGGCGTCGGTCACCTGAGCGTAACTGATGATGATCACCAGATCGCCGGAGTGTACGAGATGGGCGGCCGCACCGTTGATGCCGACGACACCGGAGCCCCGCTCGCCCTCGATGACGTAGGTCTCCAGACGGGCCCCGTTGGTGATGTCGACGATGTGCACGAGCTCACCCGGCAGCAGATCGGCGGCGTCGAGCAGATCGGCGTCGATGGTGACGGACCCGACGTAATGCAGGTCGGCCTGGGTGACCGTGGCACGGTGGATCTTGGACTTGAACAGAGTACGCAGCACTTTGGACTCCTCGAAGACGGCTCCCCGCCGGCTCTGCAGGTCAGGGGCGCCGTTCACTGTACATCGGCACGCCTTCGAGCCGAAGACCTTCAACCACGTCGTGGGCCGTGACGGGAGGCTTCTCACGAGGTGGGTGAGGTGAGGGTCAGGGGGTGCCCAGGTAGGTGGTGGCCTCGATGTCGTGGAGGTGGATGAGGATGTCGTGGGCCCTGCCGAGTGCGGCCGTGTATCGCGTGGGGTCGGGCCACCCCGCGCCGATGTTCCAGGTGGCACGTTCCGTGTCCAGCCAAGCGCGTGCCGCCTTGGGGGCCGTGCGCATGTCGAGAGGACGTCTTGGTGCTGCTCGCGATGCGGAACCGGTCACCGGGGCGTGCCCACTCCCCGGTGACCTCGTCGGCCACCCCACCGGTCGCGGACCGGGTGCCGCGCGGCCCCGTTGTGTACCGACAGGCCGCGACCTGCCACGACCAGCCACGACCGGGCAGGGGATCGGAGGGCACTCGCCGCGAGACAGGCGCCGACGGAGCATGTACGAGCAGTGGACACACAGTTGGTGACGGGACGTCAGGAGTGGCGGCGTGCGTCGTCGAGGTAGCGCAGGACCGCCGCGACCCGCCGGTCCACCTGGTCGGCGGGAGACAGGTCGAGCTTGGCGAAGATGCTGCGGATGTGCTTGTGGACGGCGCCCTCGGTGACCACCAGCCGCTCCCCGATGGCACTGTTGCCCAGTCCCTCCGCCATGAGAGCGAGCACGTCGCGCTCGCGCGGGCTGAGCCGCTCCAGACGGGTGTCCTGCCGACTGCGGGTGAAGAGCTGCGCCACGACCTCCGGGTCGATGGCCGTGCCGCCGCCCGCCACCCGGCCCAGCGCGTCCAGGAACTCCTCGACCCGCCCGATCCGCTCCTTGAGCAGATAGCCCAGCCCCGTGACCCCGCCGACCAGCAACTCCGTGGCGAACGACTGCTCGACGTACGCCGACAGGACGAGAACTGCCAGATCCGGCCGCCGCCGCCGGGCCTCGACCGCCGCGACGATCCCCTCGTCGGTGTGGGTCGGCGGCATCCGTACGTCGAGGATGGCGACGTCCGGCTTGTGGATGTCGATGGCGTCGAGGACACCGTCGGCGGTGCCGGCCGTGGCCACCACGTCCAAGTCCTCGGCACGCAGCAGGAGCGCGAGCCCCTCCCGCAGCAGCGGGTCGTCCTCGGCGATCACAATCCGCATGGCAGTTCCACCTTGAGAGTCGTCGGGCCGCCGGGCGGGCTGGCCAGTTCGAGGGTCCCGTCGTGGGCGGCGATCCGGTTGCGGATGCCGGCGAGCCCGGACCCGCCGGCCTCGTCGGCCCCGCCCCGGCCGTCGTCGGTGATGTCCAGGTACAGCAGGCCGCCCCGGCTGCGGACCGTGACCGACGCCTGCCGGGCCCCGCTGTGCTTGGCGACGTTCGTCAGCGTCTCCGCGACCACGAAGTAGGCGGTCGCCTCCACCGACGCCGCGCACCGCTCGGGTGCCTCGACGTCGATCCGGCAGGGCACCGGGCAACTCGCGGCGAGCCCGCTCAGCGCGCCGGCGAGGCCCCGGTCGGCCAGTACGGGCGGCAGGATGCCCCGGGCGACCGAACGCAGCTCCGAGAGGGCCTGCTCGGCGGCGCTCTGGGCTCGTTCGAGGAGTTCCTCGGCGCCCGCCGGGTCGCGGGCCACCATACGGCGGGCGGCGCCGAGCAGCACGGTGACGGTGACGAGCCGGTTCTGCGTACCGTCGTGCAACGAGCGTTCTATGCGCCGCAGTTCGGTCGCGTGGGCGTCCAGGGCGGCGGCCCTGGTGGCGGTGAGTTCCGCGACGCGCAGGGAAAGGTCGGTGTCGGGTCCGGCCGCGAGGAGCGTGCGTCCCGGGCGGGCCTGGAGCCGCGCCATCCCTGGGGAGAGGCCCAGGATGATGGCGGTCCAGCCGAGCCCGAGGAGGCCGGCGGCGAGCGCGTCGGCCCAGGTCGCCGCGACCCCGATGCCCAGGGACGTGCTGGTCGCGCCCTCCGGCAGCAGGCGCCAGTACAGCGGGAAGGCGACATCGCGCACCGCCAGTACCGGGAGCAGTGCGCCGCACAGCCCCAGGAACAGGCCCAGCGATGAATGGCGGACCAGCCAGCGCAGCTCGCGCCGGGTGGTCGCATCGACGAGGGCGAGCCGCAGCGGGGTCGGCGCCGGGGCCGGGCCGATGACTTCGGGGCCGCGGCGCCCGAGCCGTCGGCGTTCGCGGCCGGCGAGGGCGTGCAGGGCGCGCAGGACGGCCGGGGTCATGAGCAGTCCGACGCCCGCCAGGGACAGTACGGCGGTCACTGCTGAGCAGATCAGGACGAGGAGCGCGAGCAGGGCCGTACCGAGTCCGCCGACGAGTTCCCCGAGCGCGGCCCCGGCCGCGTTGGCCGCCCGCACCGCCCCGACCCCGGCCCCGATCCCGACCCCGGGCCGCTTCGCCCCCCGGTCCTCGCCGGACAGGGCGGACTCGTCCTCGGTGCGTCCGTCGTGCCGGCTGGAGATCGGCATGCGTCCACTCCCTCTCCGCGCCCGACAACCCCGTCACAGCCACCGGTTGGCAGAACGGTTCACCGTCGATGAGGAGCGTAGAGGTACAGCCTGCTGTACCCCCACTCGGGCTGCCGGCGGGGTCGGCCGCCCGAGGCCCCGGTCCATGGTCTCGGTGGCACGCGGTGACATTTCCTTGCCCAGTTGCCGCCCCACCGCGTTCAGCACCGCCGTCGCCTCCGGCTGCCTTCTACCCGGACAGTGTCGGCGGCCAGATCCCCCACGCCTTAGTAGGAGCAGTGGTAGCGCACAGGCCGCGGATCGGGGCCCGCGGAAAAGCCTCCGCAGCGAATCGAACTCCGTCGAGAGGTCATCCTCCACACCCGCGACCGCCGCGCGCACCGCCGCCGCGCGCACCCTCACGGCGCGTACTCCCAGCGCACGGCCCACGTTCATGCCAGCGGTTGCCCGCCCGATCAGATTCCGGGCCGCGGGGAAACGGGGGTGCGGTAAGTCTGCGAGCCGGGCGGCGTGACAGTCGAACGGGACCGGTGCCCGGGTATGGGGCAGGGCCCGGACCGCGGGTCGCGGTCCGGGCCCTGCCCCATGCGGTGCCGCCTGCGGCGGCGGTGCGTCAGTTCTGTGCGGTGTCGTCGCCCGTCTGGCCGGCGCCCTCCGCTGCGCCTGCCTTCTCGCGCATCTTGCGCACCAGCTCCGCCTTCTGGTCGGCGGCGCCCTGGCGGTCGAGGTTGCGGTGCGGACCGTTGTCCTGCCGTTCGGCGCGGGACAGCTTCTTGCGCTTGCCGCCGCCCATGCCCACGGGGTTGTTGATGTTCTTGCTCACGGTCACGGGTTCTCCCGGTAATGATGTGAAGTGATCTACGGATTCATCGGTGGGGGACGGGCGGCGACGTCGAAGGACGTCAGCGGGGGCCCGTCACGCTCTCACTCGTAAATCGGCGTCTGGAAGAACATGACCACGACGGTACCCCGTTCCGTCGGCCCAGCATGCCAAGTTTCCGTCGCCCCAGGTCAGCGGTCCTGCGGCGAGCGCCGGGGTCAGCCCTCTCGGCCGTGCCCGGGAACGATGATGGATGACAGCGAGTGGCCTTCCCCCGATGCGGGACAGGGCTTACGCGGCGAAAGCATGAGTCTTGCCGTCCCGCAGGACGCCCTTCACCTCCGACGGCGGCGCCCATGAACGCCCGTCCGGTCGGCCCGGGCCGACCCAGAGCGACCGGATACAGTGCGCGAGAGGGCAGCCCGGTCAGGGAGGGTAAGCGTGACCGACACCAGCAACACACGACCCGCCGAGGGTGAGGCGCAGGCGCCGCCGCCGAGCCGGCTGCACCGCCTGATGCGCTACCTCCCCCTGATCGCCCCCGTCCTGCTGTGGGCCGTGCCCTGCTGGGTGCTCCTGTACACCGGTCAGCACTGGCCGCTGCCCGTCACGCCGGCCGGCACCGCCGTGTTCGCCCTCGGCCTCGTCGGCATGCCGCTCGCGATGGCGCGCGGCCACGGCCGGCGCCAGCAGGACCGGGCGGCGATCATCGGTGACACCCTGCTGGGCACCAGCTGGGTCCTGTTCACCTGGTCCGTGCTGCTCGGCGTCCTGCTGCGGCTCGCCCTGACCGTGGCCGGCGTCGGCGAGGGTCAGGACCGGGCCCGCCTCGCCACCTGGGCCGTCCTGGGCGTGACGGCCGTACTCCTCGTCTGGGGGTACGCCGAGGCCCGCCGCGTGCCACGCGTGCGCCGACTCGACGTGCAACTCCCGCGGCTGGGTGCCGGATTGGACGGCCTCCGTGTCGCCCTCATCACCGACACCCACTACGGGCCGCTCGATCGCGCCCGCTGGTCTGCACGCGTGTGCGAGACGGTGAACACCCTGGAAGCCGACCTGGTCTGCCACACCGGCGACATCGCCGACGGCACGGCCGAACGCCGCCGCGCCCAGGCCGCCCCGCTCGCCACCGTGCGGGCCACCCGGGCCCGTGTGTACGTCACCGGGAACCACGAGTACTACAGCGAGGCCCAGGGCTGGGTCGACCTGATGGACGAGCTGGGCTGGCAGCCGCTGCGCAACCGCCACCTGCTGCTCGAACGCGGAGGCGACACCCTCGTGGTCGCCGGTGTGGACGACGTCACCGCCGAGTCCTCCGGCCTGACGGGCCACCGCGCCCACCTCGCCGGAGCCTTGACCGGCGCCGACCCCGACCTGCCCGTCCTGCTCCTGGCGCACCAGCCCGCGTTCGTTGACCGGGCGGCAGCCGCCGGCATCGACCTCCAGCTCTCCGGCCACACCCACGGCGGCCAGATCTGGCCCTTCCACCACCTGGTCCGCCTCGACCAGCCCGCCCTCGCCGGCCTCAGCCACCACGGCACCCGCACCCTCCTCTACACCAGCCGCGGCACCGGCTTCTGGGGCCCGCCGTTCCGCGTCTTCGCCCCCAGCGAGATCACCCTGCTCGTGCTCCGCTCCCCGCGTCAGCCCACCTCGCCGTAGCACCGTGGGGCCAGGTCGGACACGGGCCACGGCGCCGGCTCTGTGACACCGTGGCCCTCGGCACCCGGCCGCGCACAAGGACGGCCCACCCGCTGCCAGGCTGTACCGGGGCAGCCCGGTCAACCGCCGGGTCTCGCGCGGCAGTTCCGGCGGGGCGTCACCCGGGTCCGCCCAGCACGATCTTCCACACCCGGGTCGCCACCTGGAGGTTGAGCCGGTCCTCGACGTTCGCGAGGTCGTTGCCGCTGATGTCGCGGATGCGCTGGAGCCGATAGCGCAGCGTGCTGCGGTGGATCGCGAGGGATTCGGCGGTCTCGTCGTAGTTGCCGCCGCAGTCGAAGTACCGGGACAGGGTCTCCACCATGGCCGCGTGATGCCGGGAGTCGTAGTCGATGAGCTGCCCGAGCCACTCGCGGACGAACGTCTCCAGTTCCCGGTGATCGTTGCCGGGCCCCAGGATGCGGTACAGACCGAGTTCGTCGAAGAACGTCGTGCCGTAGCGTTCGCGGGAGTGGCGGCGCACTTCCATGGCGCGCTGCGCCTCCTGGTAGCGACGGGGGATGTCGCCCAGGGAGTCGCACGGCGCGCTCACCCCGATCGTCCCGGACCGTGTCCCGGTCTCCCGGGCCAGCGCCTCGTACAGCGCGCGGGCGTGCGGCCTGTCGTCGGCGACCAGGACCACGTGGTCGGAACGTCGGGTCAGCAGCGAGCGCATGCCCACGGCGGAGGCCGCCCGGCCCACGGTCTGCGCGAAGAGGTCGTCAGCGGTCAGGTTCGACCACTGCACCACCACGATGTAGTGGCTGCGGTGCAGGTCGTGTCCGACCGCCTCGGACCGGGCGTAGGCGCTCGCCTCGTCCGTTCCTGTCAGGAGGTCGTCGGCCAGTTCGCGGTGCAGCCTCAGCTCCACTTCGGCCAGGTTGCGCAGGTGAGCCAGCTCTCGGGCGAGCGAAGTGGCGGCGTGTTCCATCACTAGAACCGTGTGTTCGTCGGCCTCGCCGCCGACATCGACCAGGGCCAGCACGCCGAGGATCTCGCCGTGCGGGCGCACCAGGCTGATCAACCGGTCCTTGATCCGCACCGGTCCGACCTCCCGAGCCACGGCGTGCAGCATCTCGTCCTGGCGCACGGGGTCCGGTTCAGGGTAGGGGTCGGGGCGGCTGGGGCCGGTCCAGGACGTCAGCCGACCGAAGCGGTCCTCGACCAGCGCGGGGAACCCGGTGAGCCCGTGCAGCAGGCGGGTGACGGCTTCCGCGCCGCCGCCCGAGGCCGCGGTGTCGGCCATGAGCGCGTGCACGGCCCGCTGGTACCCCAGCTCGGCCACGACGGAGATCAGCTGCCGCTGGAGGGCTGTGCGTTCTTCCCTGAGCCGGTGCAGCTCCAGCGCGTCCTCGCGGTGTCGGCGGTGTGCGAAGGCGACCGACAGAGCGGCAGCGGTGTGCCGGACGAGTGTGGCGAGCTGGGAACGCTCGGCCTCGGTGGGCCGGGAGCGGGACGTCACCACGAGGTAGCCGTGGAGGTTCTGCAGTCCGCGCAGCCCCAGGGCCCGGCCCCAGGGCCTGCCGGGTACGGTCACCGGGCCGTCCTGCCCGGCCAGTTCCCGCACCCTCCGGTCCACGGCCGGGGCGTTGATCCGCCCGTTCGGCGGGCTGGCGACCAGGTCGCCGCCCACCCTGAGGTATCCGGCCTCGGCGCTGTACGGCCCTGCTGCGGCTATGCGGTCCATGCTCAGGCGCAGGATCTCGCCTTCGTCCGGGGTGTCGAACAGAGCGCGGGAGAGCGCCGTCAGTTCGCGCAGGGCGTGGTGGGCGGGCGTCGGAGCGGGTGGGCGGAGCTCCGTCCGCGCGGCCGTGGGGTGCCGCCCGCCACTGCCCTGCGGGAGTCCCCCCTCCCGGTCTGAGAAGCCGTGGTACGGGCTGTGGGCCCGACTGTCGGCCATGGGACTGCTCCGTTCTCCCCGGGCCTTCAGGGGGACGAGTGGCGGTTCGGGTACCCGCTCACGGGACGGTCTATCCGAGATGGCCGGATTGTCTTCCTCGTGCTCGTGGGGCGACCGGACCCGAGCGTTTCTGACCCACCAGGCGCAGGCGCGGAGCCGGTCGACCCGCAACCCTGGCAAGTGTTCGAAAACCTCAGTGCGCACCGGAAGGAAGGGCTGGGCTATGGCGGGGGCCGCCCTCAACGGGGCGGCAAACAGTGCGCCCCCGGTGTCCTGACCGGCTGGCTGTCAGGCCGTGCGCCTGGCTCGACCCGCTGGTCTCCGCCCTGCTCCTCGCCTGTACGGGCTGACCTTCGAAGCGGTCGTCAGCGCGCTGTTGGGCAGGCTGCTGCACGCCCTGCCGGCCGGTCGCCGGGATCTCGCCCCGTTCCACTCGGCGCAGCCGGGCAGGTGCGAGGTCTCCGTGGGCGAGGCCGTACGCCGACGAGGCCGTACGGCTGAGCAGCGCGTCGCGGACCACCGGCGAGAGTTCCATCCGTCCCTGAACGAACGTGATCCGGAGTGTCGGCGCAGGCCGCCGTACCGGGAGGAGTTCCCCATGGCCAAGGCAGTGGGCATCGACCTGGGCACCACCAACTCGGTGATCGCCGTGTGGGAGGGCGGCGAGCCGTCCGTCGTACCCAACAGCGAGGGCAACCGCACGACACCGTCCGTGGTGGCCTTCACCGACACCGGCGAGCGACTGGTGGGCCAGATGGCCCGGCGCCAGGCGATCCTCAACCCGAAGGGCACCATCTACTCGGCCAAGCGGTTCATCGGCCGGCACTTCGACGAGATCTCCGACGAGGCCAGGGCGGTGGCGTACGACATCGTGGAAGGTGACGGCGGGGCGGCCCGCTTCAAGGTGCGGGACAAGCTGTACGCACCTGAGGAGATCAGCGCACAGGTGCTGCGCAAACTCGCCGACGACGCCGGCAAGCAACTGGGGGAACGGGTCACGGAGGCGGTCATCACGGTGCCCGCCTACTTCAACGACGCTCAGCGCACCGCCACCAAGGACGCCGGAAGGATCGCCGGACTCGAGGTGCTGCGGATCATCAACGAGCCGACGGCGGCCGCCCTCGCGTACGGCATGGACAAGAAGCAGCACGAGACCGTCCTCGTCTTCGACCTGGGCGGTGGCACCTTCGACGTGAGCATCCTCGACGTGGGCGACGGCGTGGTGGAGGTCCGCTCCACCGCCGGCGACAGCCACCTGGGCGGCGACGACTTCGACCGGCGCCTGGTGGATCACCTCGCGGACGAGTTCCAGAAGGAGAACGGCATCGACCTGCGCAAGGACCCGCAGGCGCTGCAACGGCTGTTCGAGGCGGCGGAGAAGGCCAAGACCGAGCTCAGTTCGGTGACGCAGACCCAGGTCAGCCTGCCGTTCATCACCGCTGACGCGTCGGGCCCCAAGCACCTCACCGACTCGATCATGCGGTCCACGTTCGAGCAGATCACCAGCGACCTGGTGGAGCGTTGCCTGGGACCGGTCCAGCAGGCCATGGCCGACGCCAAGGTCGGCGAGAGCGACATCGACGAGGTCATCCTCGTGGGCGGCTCCACACGTATCCCGGCGGTCCAGGCCCTGGTGCGCCGGCTGACCGGCGGCAAGGAACCCAACATGAGCGTCAACCCCGACGAGGTCGTGGCCCTGGGCGCCGCGATCCAGGCCGGGGTGCTCAAGGGCGAGGTCAAGGACGTCCTGCTGCTCGACGTCACACCCTTGTCGCTGGGCGTGGAGACGCGCGGCGGAGTGATGACGAAGATCATCGAGCGGAACACCACCATCCCCGTGCGCCGCAGCGAGACCTTCTCCACCGCTGAGGACAACCAGCCCGCCGTCGATGTGGTGGTTCTCCAGGGAGAGCGCGAACGGGCCGCCGACAACCGGGTGCTCGGCCGGTTCCAGCTCACGGACATCCGGCCGGCGCCACGGGGCGAGGCACAGATCGAGGTCATCTTCGACATCGACGCCAACGGCATCCTCAACGTCACCGCACGGGACAAGGACACCGGCAAGGAACAGGGCATCACCATCAGCGAGAGCTCCAACCTCGACCGCGGCGAGGTCGAACGCATGGTCCAGGAGGCCGAGCGCAACCAGGGCCAGGACCAGGCCCTTCGCGAGGCCGTCGACGCCCGCAACGAACTCGACGCCGTCGCGTACCAGGTCGAGAAGCGCCTCGCCGAACTGGGCGACGCGGCGCCCGCGCACGAGAAGGCACGCGCCGAGATGCTCGTGTCCGACGCCCGGGCGGCGGTCAAGGAAGAGGCGGGCGTGGAGCGCGTGCGGCCGCTGGTCTCCGAACTCCAGCAGGTGCTCGCCGGGCTGGTGGCCCATCAGGGCGCAACCGCCACCGACGGTCCCGCCCAGGGCACCGCCACCGGTGGTCCCACGAGCGGCGACGGCGGTGGCGGTGGCGACGACGACGTCATCGACGCCGAGTTCGACAAGGACTGAGGCCATGGCCAGGCATCCCCAGGAATCCGACCGGGCCGCGTCGGATCCGGTCGAGCCGGTCCCGGAAGGTGCCGTACGCCCGCCTCGCGGGGATCTGCCGCAGCCGGAGCCGCCGCCCCGGCCGCAGGCGCCACACGGCGAACCGGGACCCGACGCCGCCGGCCCCACATCCGCCGAGGACGACTACACGACCGCGATCCGGGAGCTGGAGGACCGCTGGCGGCGCGCGCTCGCGGACCTCGACAACCTCCGCAAGCGCCACGCCAGGGAACTGGAGCGGGAGCGGACGCTTGAGCGTTCCCGAACGGCGGCCGCCTTCCTGCCCGTTGTCGACAACCTCGAACTCGCCCTGGCCCATGCCGGCGCCGACCCCGGCGCGATCGTGGAGGGTGTTCGGGCGGTCCGCGACCAGGCGGTGAACGTCCTCGAAATGCTCGGCTACCCACGGCACGCGGAAGCCGGTGTCCCCTTCGACCCGGCCCGGCACGAGGTGGTCGGCGTCGTCCGGGACCCCGGGGTCGAGCCCGGCACCGTGGTCGAGGTGCTGCGCCCCGGCTACGGGGACGGCGAACGGCAGCTCAGGCCCGCCGCCGTGACCGTCGCGAAGCGGGAGTGACCGCTCATGGCAAGGGACTTGTACGAGGTGCTGGGCGTGTCGCGGTCCGCGAGCCAGGACGAGATCCAGCAGGCGTATCGCAAGCTCGCCCGCAGGTACCACCCCGACGTCAACAAGGACCCGGACGCGGAGGAACGGTTCAAGGATCTCAACGAGGCGTACAGCGTCCTGTCGGACCCGAAGACGCGGGCCCGTTACGACCGCTTCGGTGAGGACTTCCGCAAGATCCCCGAGGACTTCGACGAACGGGTCGCGGCCGGAGCGGGCAGCGGCTTCCGTGCTCGGCGGCCGGCAGGCGCGGGCGGCCCCCGTGTCCGGTACACCAGCGGCTTCGGCGACGACTTCGGAGCGGAGGGCATCGACATCGAGGACCTGCTCGGTTCCATGTTCGGGGCCGGCGCCGCCCCGGGCGGCGTCCCCGGAGCGGACCAGGAGGCCGAACTGCCGCTCACCGTCGAGGAGGCGTACCGGGGCGGTCGTCGCGCCGTCACGCTCGCCGGTCCCGCCGGCCGGCCGCGGCGGTACGAGGTCGACGTGCCACCGGGCGTCGTCGACGGGCAGCGCATCCGGCTGGCGGGCGAGGGCGGCCGGGGCGGTGGTGACGCCCCCGCGGGCGACCTGTACCTGCGGGTGCGTGTCCAGCCCCACCCCCGGTTCCGGTTGGACGGCCGCGACGTGCACGTCCAGCTCCCGGTCACCCCGTGGGAGGCGGCCCTGGGTGCGACCGTGCCGGTGCCCACCCCCGGCGGTGGCACGGCCAAGGTCACGGTGCCCGCGGGCTCGTCCAGCGGCCGGCGGCTGCGGCTGCGCGGCGAGGGCATGCCGAACCCACGTGGCACGAACGGCGACCTGTACGCCGAACTGCGTGTCATGGTGCCGCCCACCCTCGGCGACCGGGAGCGCGAACTGTTCGAGGAACTCGCCGCCACCTCCTCGTTCGACCCCAGGAGGACGCGATGAAAGACCGACCCGCGGAAGGAGCAGGCAGGGGCCGGGCCGGCATGGGCGACCGTCCGGTACGAACGGGCGCCGACGTCACCGCCTCGACTGCCGTCCGGTACGCGCTCGTACCCGCCCCCACGCTCTCGTTGGACACCGTGGCCCGTCTCTCGGGCCTCCACCCCGATCTGGTGCGCCGGTTCGTCGCCCTCGGCCTGGTCGACGCCGGACGCGACGCCGCGGGACACCTGGTGTTCGACCCCACGGCCCCGGCGGTCGTCGCCCGCGTCCAGCGGCTGCGCTCCGGGCTCTGCCTCAACTACGCATCCATCGGCCTGGTGCTCGACCTGCTCGACCGCATCAGCCTGCTCGAAACTGCCCTGCGCGGCCGCGGCACGAGGAGTGAAATACCCCCATGGACATGAACCGTCTCACCCAGAAGTCCCAGGAAGCCGTCCAGGAAGCCCAGACCGCGGCCGTCCGCATGGGGCAGACCGAGGTCGACGGGGAACACCTGCTGCTCGCACTCCTCGATCAGGAGGACGGCCTGATCCCGCGGTTGCTGCAACAGGCCGGCGCCGACCCGGAGGAACTGCGCGCGGCCGTGCGTGAGGAACTCTCCCGCCGCCCGAAGGTCACCGGCCCCGGCGCGGCACCCGGCCAGGTCTTCGTCACTCAGCGCCTCGCCCGCCTCCTCGATGCCGCCGAACGGGAGGCCAAACGCCTCAAGGACGAGTACGTGTCCGTGGAGCACCTCCTGCTCGCCCTGGCCGAGGAGGGCGCTTCGACCGCCGCCGGGCGACTCCTCAACCAGGCCGGTATCGCCAGGGACTCGTTCCTGAGCGTGCTCACCCAGGTCCGCGGCAACCAGCGCGTCACCTCCGCCAATCCCGAAGTGGCTTACGAGGCCCTGGAGAAGTACGGCCGCGATCTCGTCGCCGAGGCCAGGGGCGGCAGGCTCGACCCGGTCATCGGCCGGGACGCCGAGATCCGCCGCGTCACCCAGATCCTCAGCCGCAAGTCCAAGAACAATCCCGTCCTCATCGGCGACCCCGGCGTCGGCAAGACCGCCATCGTCGAGGGTCTCGCCCAGCGCATCGTCCGCGGCGACGTGCCCGAAGGACTGCGCGACAAGATCGTGTTCGCCCTTGACATGGGCTCCCTGGTCGCCGGCGCCAAGTACCGCGGTGAGTTCGAGGAACGCCTCAAGGCCGTGCTGAGCGAGGTCAAGGCCGCCCAGGGGCAGATCCTGCTCTTCGTCGACGAACTGCACACCGTCGTGGGGGCGGGTGCCGCGGAAGGGGCCATGGACGCGGGCAACATGCTCAAGCCGATGCTCGCGCGCGGCGAACTGCACATGATCGGCGCGACCACCCTGGACGAGTACCGCAAGCACATCGAGAAGGACGCCGCCCTCGAACGCCGCTTCCAGCAGGTCCTGGTCGACGAGCCCAGCGTGGAGGACACCATCTCCATCCTGCGCGGACTGCGCGAACGCCTGGAGGTCTTCCACGGTGTGAAGATCCAGGACACCTCGCTGGTCGCGGCGGCGACGCTCTCCCACCGCTACATCACCGACCGGTTCCTGCCCGACAAGGCCATCGACCTCGTCGACGAGGCCTGCGCCCGGCTGCGTACCGAGATCGACTCGATGCCCGCCGAACTCGACGAGGTCACCCGCCGCGTCACCCGGCTGGAGATCGAGGAGGCGGCCCTGTCCAAGGAGACCGACGCCGCCAGCAAGGCCCGCCTGGAGGAACTGCGCAGGGAACTGGCCGACCTGCGCGGCGAGGCCGACGCCAAACGCGCCCAGTGGGAGGCCGAACGGCAGGCCATCCGCCGTGTGCAGGGACTGCGCCAGGAGCTGGAGCAGGTCCGCCACGAAGCGGAGGAGGCCGAACGCGCCTACGACCTCAACCGCGCCGCCGAGCTCCGCTACGGCCGCCTCCAGGACCTGGAGCGCCGACTCGCCGCGGAGGAGGAGCAACTGGCCGCCAAACAAGGGCAGAACCGGCTGCTGCGCGAGGTCGTCACCGAGGAGGAGATCGCCGAGATCGTCGCCGCCTGGACCGGCATCCCCGTCACCCGCCTCCAGGAGGGTGAACGCGAGAAGCTGCTGCGCCTCGACGAGATCCTGCGCGAGCGCGTCATCGGCCAGGACGAGGCCGTCAAACTCGTCGCCGACGCCATCATCCGCGCCCGCTCCGGCATCCGCGATCCCCGCCGCCCCATCGGCTCCTTCGTCTTCCTCGGTCCCACCGGCGTGGGAAAGACCGAGCTGGCCAAGACGCTCGCGGCGGCTCTGTTCGACTCCGAGGAGAACATGGTCCGCCTCGACATGAGTGAGTACCAGGAGCGGCACACCGTCAGCCGGCTCATGGGCGCGCCGCCCGGATACGTCGGCTACGAGGAAGGGGGCCAGCTCACCGAGGCCGTGCGCCGCAAGCCGTACTCGGTGGTGCTGTTCGACGAGATCGAGAAGGCGCACACCGATGTCTTCAACACCCTGCTGCAGGTCCTCGACGACGGCCGCATCACCGATGCCCAGGGCCGCACGGTCGACTTCCGCAACACCGTGATCATCATGACGTCCAACATCGGCTCCGAGCACCTCCTCGACGGCGCGACAGCCGAGGGTGAGATCAAGCCCGACGCCCGGGCCCTGGTCATGGGCGAGCTGCGCGGGCACTTCCGGCCGGAGTTCCTCAACCGCGTCGACGACATCGTGCTGTTCAAGCCGCTCGGCGAGGCCCAGATCGAGCGGATCGTGGAGCTGCAGTTCGACGAACTGCGCCGCCGCCTTGAGGAGCGCCGCATCAGCGTCGAACTGACCGAAGCCGCGCGCGAGTTGATAGCCCATCAGGGCTATGACCCGGTGTACGGGGCCCGGCCGCTTCGGCGTTACATCTCCCACGAGGTCGAAACCCTCGTCGGACGGGCCCTGCTGCGCGGCGACGTCCAGGACGGCGCGACGGTCCGCGTCGACGCCCGGGAAGGCGAGCTGGAGGTCACCTACGACCAGCCGGCGGACGTGAGGGGAGCGAGGGCGGCATGAGTGCCATGCGAGCCACCAAGGTCACCTGCCCGCACTGCGGGCGCGCCAACCGGGTACCGGCGGCCGCCGAGGGACGCCCCACATGCGGCCACTGCAAGCAGCCCCTGCCCTGGATGGTCGACGCGGGCGACGACGACTTCGCCGAGGTCGTAGAGCAGGCCACCGTACCCGTCGTCGTCGACCTCTGGGCCACCTGGTGCGGCCCCTGCCGCATGGTCAGCCCCGCGCTAGAGAAGGTCGCCACCGATCTCGCGGGAACGATCAAGCTGGTCAAGGTCGACGTCGACAAGAACCAGCGCGTGGCACGGCGGTTCGAGGTCCAGGCCGTACCGACCCTGCTGGTCCTCGACAAGGGACAGACCATCGCCCGGCAGTCGGGGGCCGCACCGGCTCCTGCCCTGCGGCGGTGGGTGGAGCAGTCGATAGCGGGTCGCGGCCCGGCCGGGAAGGGCTGACCGGCAACCCGTCCGCAGGTGCCCGCCGGGCTCGCACGACACCCGGCGGGCGACGAGTTCACGAGAGAAGGAGGCGATGGAAATGAGCACGCCCGTCCGGCGCCCACAGGGCGGCACGATGCAGGGCAGGCCCGTTGGCTGGGCACGCAATCCGCTCACGGAGTTCGACCAACTGCTCAGCGAGATGAGCGGACTGATGGAGTCCACGGTGGGAGGCGCCGCGCCAGCGGTCGCGTGGACGCCCCTGGCGGATGTCACGGAGTCCGACGACGCCTTCCACGTCGAGATCGAACTCCCCGGCGTCAAGAGCAAGGACATCAAGGTCGAAGCCGACGGCCCGGAGCTGGTGGTCACCAGCGAGATCAAGGAGAGGGAACGCAAAGGGGTCCTGCGACGGAGCACCCGCCGCACGGGAGCCTTCGAGTACCGGCTGCGGCTGCCCGGAGAGCTCGACACCGAGAAGATCAACGCGCAGATGTCGGGCGGGGTGCTCACCATCGTCGTCCCCAAGGCCGAGGTCGCAAAGCCCCGGCGGGTCGAGATCAGCGAGACGAGTGAGAGTTCCGGGAGCAGCGGCTGAGACGCGAACGCCGCGGTTCCGGACACACGTCCGGCACCGCGGCGGGGCCGGCGGCACTCAACACCCCGGGGGTGACGCACCGATGACGTCGGATGTCACCACCCCCACGGTGGCAAAGACGCCCCCGCGCGGGGCTGCCGCGGTCGCCGGCCCGTGCGTGCCGCTCGGTGTCCTGGGCCGTCGGACATCGATTGTGGGCCTCCGCTCCGCACCCACGCGCGCGGCGCCCGGTCCCGGGCCGAGGGCGTGGCGCACGGCACCTACGCGACGGCGGTCGGACCCGGCCGGCCCGACTGCGCACCCGGCGCCCCTCCCCCATGACCGGCGGTGAACGGGCCGGAAGGAAGGCAGCGATGAAATACGACGGATTCCTCGCCCGCGTAAAGGAGCGGGGCGAATACAACGACCAGGACGAAGCCGCGGAGGTCACCAACGCCGTGCTGGAAGTGCTGGCCCAGCGGATCAGCCCCGGAGAGGTCAAGGACCTCGCCTCCCAGCTTCCCGGTCCGCTGGCACAAGTGCTGGACGGCGCCGCGCCGCAGCAGGCGCGGAGCTTCGGGATCGAGGAGTTCTACCGCCGCGTCGCCGAGCGCACCCACGCCCGGCCGCGTACGGCGCAGTGGGACGCGAGCGCGGTTCTGACCACCGTCGCCGACGCTGTCACCGGCGGAGAGCTGAATCAGCTCATCAGCCAACTCCCCTCGGGTTACGCCATCCTGTTCGGCAAGGCCGACCTCGCGGACTGAGCCCGTGAGGTCGGCCTGAGCCCGTGAGGTCGGCCTGAGCCCGTGAGGTCGGCCCGAGCCCGTGAGGTGGTCGGCCCGAACGAACAGCTTGCCGCCCGGGAGGCGGAACGCGATGTGGCGCAACGGCCGTTCAGGGAAGGGCCGTTCGGCGGTGGCCCGTGCCGTCCGCTCTGGTCGCCGCCCTCACAGCAGGAGATCGAACAGGGCCCGGGCCTCGTCCCAGTGCTGGGTCTGGGGGTTCTTCAGGTCGGGGTGGAGGATCTTGAAGCTCTGGGCAAGGGCCAGGCTGAGTCCGCCGATGATCTCCGGGTAGGCCGCCTCGGTCTCCTCGTCCGGCGTGCGGTCCAGGGCGGGGTGCGTGGCGAGCTGTTCCAGCATGGGCTGGAGTTCAACCTCCTGGTTGATTTTCTTGAAGCGGTGGATGCTCTCCTGCAGCCCTTTCGTGATCGGTAGGTCACTGGTCCGGATGACGTCGCGCCCGTTGGCCTTGGCAGTGGCCTGGGCGACGGTCAGCAGATCGTAGAGCTTGGCGTCGACGAAGTCGCTGTAGCGCTTGAGATCGTTCTTGTCGACCTTCAGCTCCGCGGCCGCACGGAAGAACCTTTCGAACCTGGCGATGGACATCACGGTCATGACGGCACCCTCCGGTCGCGGGCGCCGCGGTGGCTCCTGGCGCCTTGGCTTCCACGTCAGCCTGACCGAAGGGGTGGTGGGAACGCATGCGCACGTCGGGACCAATTACCCTCCTCGAATTACCCTGCCAGGCCCAGGTGTCCATCGCCCGGGAAGTCGGACGTGCATGTGAGATATACCGTGTGCCTGTTATGGGTACCTTTGTTGGTATCTTGGTTCGAGCTGACTGGGCGGCCGCGTGGGACTCCGGCGGCACAAGGCACCTCGACGTACTGCACATGTCAACGCGCTGACCGCGGCCGCACGTTCCTTCGGCTCGGACAGGAAGCAGCACGAGACCAGCGGCTGTTCGAGGCCGCGGAAACGGCAGAGACCGAGCCGAACGCGGTGGCCCGGACAGCAGTTTGCCGGCGAGCCCAGGCTCGTCAAAAGTCGACATCGACCGGTCGCCGGCGCTCGCGCAGCGGTTCCAGGTCAGGCCGTGCCGACCTGGAACCGCTCGACACCGGAGCGGAGACGCCCCGCAGCGCTGAGGCCGCCCCCGATCCCACGCCGCGCCGCGGGCTGCGGCCGAGCAGTCCCGTCCACGAAGGAGAACCCTCATGGCCACGATTCCCGACCCGCACCTGGCGATGGTGCGCCCAGTGACTCCTCGTACCCCGCAGGGCTGCGAGGAGTGCCTCAAGGTGGGTTCCCCGTGGGTGCACCTGCGGCTCTGCCTCACCTGCGGGCACGTCGGCTGCTGCGACTCCTCGCCCCTCAAGCACGCCAGGCAGCACGCGGGCGCCGTCCGTCACCCCATCGTGCAGTCCTTCCAGCCCGGAGAGGACTGGCGCTGGTGCTACTTCGACGAGGCCCTGGTCTGATGGGCAGCACCGAGCAGAGGCAGGGTGCGGTCCGCGAGACACCGGACCAGTACGGCGCGTTCCCGCACCTCACACCGGAACAACTCCAGGAACTGGCCGCGCACGGTGAGCGCCGCAGGACCACCGAGGGCGAGGTGCTGTACCGCGAGGGTGAGCCGTTCCGGGAGTTCCTCGCGATCCTCAGCGGGACGGTCGAGATCCTCCAGGACTACGGCGGCCCCGAGGAGCGCACGGTGGCGGTGCACCGAGCCGGCAGGTTCCTGGGTGAACTCGGGCTGCTGGAGGGCGAGGCGGCGTTCGACACCGCCGTGGTGCGCGAAGCGGGCGAGATCCTGGCGGTTCCGGTGGAGCGGCAACGCGCCCTGGTCGACCGCGACTCCGTCCTCGGTGACCTGATCCTCCGCGCCTACCTGGGCCGCAGGTACCTGCTCATCGGCCTCGGCGCCGGCTTCCGGATCCTGGGGTCGTGTTATTCGCCGGACACGCTGCGGCTGCGTGAGTTCGCCGCCCGTAACCGGCTGCCGCACCGCTGGGTGGACCTGGAGAAGGACAAGGAGGCGGAGGCACTGCTGCGTCGGTTCTCCATCCGTCCCGAGGAGACTCCGGTGGTTTTCTGGAAGGGCGAGCGGGTGCTGCGCAATCCGAGCAACGCCGAACTCGCCCGGCTCATCGGGCTGCCCGCCCCCTCACCGGAGAGCGGGCGGTGCGACGTGCTGGTGGTCGGTGCGGGCCCCGCGGGACTCGCCGCCGCCGTGTACGGTGCCTCCGATGGCCTCACCACGGTCACCGTCGACGCCGTGGCCACTGGAGGCCAGGCCGGTACCTCGTCCCGCATCGAGAACTACCTCGGCTTCCCGTCGGGCATCTCCGGGGGCGACCTCATCGAACGCGCGGTGCTCCAGGCCCACAAGTTCGGTGCCCGCCTCATGGTGCCGGCCCAGGTCGACGGGCTCACCCCGCAGGACGACGAGTACGTGGTCACCTTCGCAGACGGCTCTCCGGTACGGGCGGGCGCCGTGGTGCTCGCCTCGGGCGTGTGGTACCGCAGGCTCGAGGTGCCCGGCATCGACCACTTGGAGGGCATCAGCGTCTACTACGCGGCGACGGTCCACGAGGCCAGTCTCTGCCAGGCGGATCCGGTCGCCGTGGTCGGCGGCGGGAACTCCGCGGGGCAGGCCGCGCTGTTCCTCGCGAACCACGCGTCCACAGTCCACCTCCTCGTACGGGGCGGTGACCTCAACGCGGACATGTCCCGCTACCTGGTGGACCAGGTGGAAGGGCACCCGAAGATCGAGGTGCTGCTCCACACCGAGGTCCGGGGCGTCGTCGGGAAGGAGAAGCTGGAGTCACTGACCGTGGAGGACAACGCAAGCGGTGAGCGCCGCGAACTGCGGGCAGCGGCGCTGTTCGTGTTCATCGGGGCGCGACCGCACACGGAATGGCTCAGGGGCGTACTGGCCCTGGACGAGAAGGGCTTCGTCCTCACCGGCGCCGACGCCCAGGCGGCGGCCGATGCGACCCGGTGGGACTCGCTCGGCCGTGGTCCGCTGCTGCTGGAGACCACCCTTCCCGGGGTCTTCGCCGCCGGCGACGTGAGGAGCGGCTCGGTCAAACGGGTGGCCTCGGCGGCCGGTGAGGGTGCCATGGCGATCCGCCTCGTGCACGAGCACCGGGAGAAGGCGGGCAACCTGGTCCGCACCGCGGGCCCCGAGGGGCCTCGGCCGGTGGCGGGCCAGTCGGTGTCCTGGCGCTGACCCGCCCCCGACGGGCCCCGCGGGCGGGCCCGGACCACCCCACGGTCGTCCTCCCCGCGGGCGCCCGGCGCATCGCCGAGGCCGGCCGACGCGGTGATCGGCAACAGGGTGAACACCGCTGCGCGGAGCGGCCCCAGGTGAGAAGTGCCCCACCGTTCATGGCCGCTGACGAGGCCGAACGCCGCGGTGCCGCACACGCCGGCGACCGCTCGGAGTGGGCCCGTGCACGGCGGCCCGGGCCGGTTGGCGCGGCCTTCCGCCCAGGCCCGGCCGTTTCGCGCGTTCATCGGCGTCGTCGGTCGGGCGATGCCGTCGACGAACGCGCCGTGGTTGCGGGTCGAGACGTCGCCCCCGGGCCGGGCACCGAAGCGGGACGGCCGGCGGTACGGGGTGCGGTGCGGGCCGGAGCGGATGTTCCGCGATGGCGCACGCGTTCGTGACCGGGTGGTGGGGGCAGGCGCTGTCCTGAGAACACGAGGAGATCCGGCCCCACCACCCGCGCCTGCCGCTGGGGGCAGCGTGTCTCGCGGTGTCGGTTTCACCGCGGCGGCATCCTGTGGGTGCCTGCGGTCACGGGGCAGTCGACGAGAAGGGTCCAATCATGCGGGTGTCGTCGCAGGGCGTTACGGTCGTGGCTCTCCTGGCGGATCCGGACGCGCCGACGGAGATCGCGCAGCGCATGGCCCGGACACTTCCTGCTCGGCTCGCCGACAAGTCGGGCCCGGGGCGACGGTTCGACGTCGAGGTGGTCAGTGAGCCCTTCACTTCAGGGACGGAGGACCCGCCCACTCTGATGCGCCGGATCATCGACCGTGGGAGTGCGGAGAATTGGGACATCGTCGTGGCCCTCACCGACCTTCCGCTGCACTCACACGGACGCAAGCTCGTGGTGAACCTGAGTCACGAACACGGCCTGGCCCTGCTGTCCCTTCCTCCGTTGGGGGGCTTGCGACTGCAGACGAGGGCCCGGCGGGCCGTGGAGGAAGCCGTGCTCGGCCTGGCGGGTCCGCAAGCCGCCGGGGCCGAGGGAGCTCCGCGGAGCCAGCCGCCGCCAAAACCCTTCGTCGGTCGTCTCGCGCCCACCCACCCGGGCCAGGTCGGTGAGGAGGAGACCGCTGATCTCGAGTACGTCCTCAGCGGGCCGCGCGGTCACCTCCGGGTGCTCGTCGGCATGGTCCGCGCCAACCGGCCCTGGCGGCTGGTGCCGGGCTTGTCGAAAGCCCTGGCGGCCGCACTCGCCACGGGAGCGGTCGCCACCGTGAACTCCACCGTCTGGAGCCTTGCGGAGGCCCTGAGCGCGCCACGCCTCGTGATCGCCATGGTCGGATCCCTCGTGATCATGGTCGGCTGGCTGATCGTGGACGCGCAGTTGTGGCATCGATCGGCGGAGGGCTCACCGGAGGCGAGGCAGCGGGCGAGGCTCTACAACGCCTCGACGGTCCTGACCGTGGGTCTCGGGGTGCTCGTCTGCTACGCGGGTCTGATCGTCATCAACCTGGTGTGGGCCCTGTTCATCATCAACGACCAGGTGTTCGCCTCCACGACACACACCCCGCTGAACGCGACGGAGTACCTGACGTTGTCCTGGTTCGTCGCGTCGGTCGCCACCGTGGGCGGCGCACTGGGGTCGGGCCTGGAGAGCGACGAGGCGATCCGGGCAGCCGCCTACTCCAAGCGCGAACAGCAACGTCGGCGCATGCTCGAGGACGACAGCGGTGACTAGTGCCTGAGTCGGGGATTCGTCGGTGGTCGTCCGCGTCCGAGGATTTCGCCGGTCGAGGGGTGCGTGGCCGTTTCGTGTCGGAACCGTCGGGGACCCGATCCACACGCCGCCGGAGCACCCGGTTTCCCGGCGCCCACGGCGGCACCACCGTTCCACCCGAACCGGGTGAACGGCCCACAGAGACATGCCGGAGCCACGGGCCCCGTCGCAGAACTCCCGGAAGTCAGGCTCTCTGCGCCGTCTCATCACCGCCGTGCCACGGTCGTGCCGCGGCACTGAAGGTAGCAATCATGAAAGCAGCGGTATACGAAGGTCCGCGAACGGTCACGGTGAAGGACGTACCGGACGCGAAGATCGAACACCCCTGCGACATCGTCGTCAGGATCACCGCCACCAACATCTGCGGTTCGGACCTGCACATGTACGAGGGCCGCACCTCGTTCGAGTCCGGGCGCACCCTGGGCCACGAGAACATGGGCCAGGTCGTGGAGGTCGGTTCGGCCGTCCGCAAGGTCCAGGTGGGCGAGTACGTGGTCCTGCCCTTCAACATCGCCTGCGGCTTCTGCAAGCAGTGCGAGCGGGGGCTGACCAACTACTGTCTGACGATGCAGCCGGAACCGGCCCTCGCCGGAGCCGCCTACGGATTCGCCGACATGGGCCCCTACCAGGGCGGCCAGGCGGAACTGCTGCGCGTTCCCTACGGCGACTTCAACGCGCTGCGTCTGGGCGAGGACGCCGCCGAGCGGCAGACCGACTATGTGATGCTCGCCGACATCTTCCCCACCGGCTATCACGCCACCGAGATGGCCCACGTCAAGCCGGGCGACCAGACCATCGTTTTCGGGGCCGGTCCCGTGGGGCTGATGGCGGCCTACTCCGCTCTCCTCAAGGGTGCCGGCCGCGTCTGGGTGGCCGACCACCAGCCCGACCGGCTGCGCAAGGCGGAGGAGATCGGGGCCATCGCGATCAACACCGCCGACCAGAATCCGGCGGAGGTCGTCAAGGAGGCCACCCTCGGTCTCGGCGCCGACAACGGCTGTGAGTGTGTCGGCTACCAGGCACATGACCCGGAGGGGCACGAGGATGCCAGCCTCACGCTCAACGGACTGATCGACACGGTCAGGTTCACGGGCGACATCGGCGTGGTGGGCGTGTTCCTGCCCCAGGACCCCGGTGGTGCCGAGGCCCAGGGGGAGCTGGAGGCGCAGGGCAAGGTCCCGATCGACTTCGGCATGATGTGGTTCAAGGGCCAGCACATGGGCACCGGGCAGGCGCCGGTGAAGAGGTACAACCGGGCGCTGCGGGATCTGATCGCCGGCGGGAAGGCGAAGCCGGGCTTCATCGTCTCCCACGAACTCGGTCTGGACGAGGCCCCCACCGCCTACGAGCACTTCGACGCCCGTGACGAGGGCTGGACCAAGGTGGTTTTGCATCCCGACGGACACGGCAACGGCCACAAGCGGTAGAGGGCCCGAAGGCCGCCGTCCCGCCTGTCTCCCCGGACCGATCCGGGGGGACGGGCGGCGACCGCCGGACCGAACCAGCGGCAATCGCCCGCGCTCCGGGCCGGCAGGACGGACGGCGGACGCCTCCAAAACGGCTCGACTCGAGGGCCGCGTGCTCGACAGGCGGCCCGGAACGCTCCCGAACACCGAACAGCGTGGCTGCCGTTGATGCCACCCGTCGAAGCCCCTGCTCGCCGGGTTGGTGGCAGGATCCCGCCGGACATGCGGGGCGAAGCGGCCGTGGGATGGGTGAGGTCGCATGGTGATGTGTCGCGCTTTCACCGACGCGCGTTTCCTGGACCGCGCGGGAGGCTTCCCCGCCCGGCGGCCGCACCTCGCCCGGGCCGACGCGGCCCGGGCGTTCCCGCTGGATCCACCCCCATGACGTGGCGGCGTGCCCTCGGGGAGGTCGTACGATCCGGGCTCACGATCGAGGAGACGCGGCTGGAGCCCCTCCTCGCGCTGCGCACGGCCGCCGGGGTGGCGATCGTCATCGGGCCGACGCTGTGGCTGATCTCCCCCGCGTACGCCGCGTCCGCCGCCCTCGGTGCCTACTCCGCGGGTGGGGCCACCTTCCAGCGCACCTGGCGTCCCCGCAAGGTGATCGCGCTCGGCGCGGGCGCGGGGCTGGCGGTCAGCACCTTCGTGGGCTACCTGGCGGCGGGGCGACTCGTGACGTTCCTGCCACTGCTGGCCGCATGGGCCTTCGCCGCGGGGATGACGTGGGCCGCCGGATCGACCGCCGGGATCGTCGCAGCGACGACGGTCGGCAGCATGCTGGTGACCATCACCCTGCCCACGAGCGTCGGGCGAGCCCTGGAGCATGCCGGGGTCATCGCGCTCGGAGGCGTGGTGCAGGCCGTGCTGATCCTGCTGTTCCCGATCCGCCGTTGGGGGGCGCACCGTGACGCGCTCGCCGACGCCCTGGCCGCCGTGGCGGACTACGCCCGCCGGCTGCGGCACGACCCGACCGCCCCGTTCGACCCCGAGCCCTTGATGACGGCCCGGGACGCGGCCGCCGTGACGCCGTCACAGGCCCGCACCCGTCCCCCCGTCCTCCACGGCCCCCGGGGCCTCGCCGAGCGCATTCGGCCGGTCGTCGCCGCGCTCGCCGACCCCGACATCGGCGCACCGTCGGAGGGACCCGGGCGGGACCGCGCGCGGCAGTTGCTCGACGCTGCCGCCGACGTTCTGGACGCCGCCGCCCGTTCGATTCGCCGCGGCACCCCCGCCGGCGTGCCGCCCGGGAGCGCGGACGTGCTGCGCGTCGACGAGGAGCACGAGGTGCTGGAGGGGCCGGCGCGGCAGGCCGCCGAGCGGCTCGTGGAACTGCTCGGCGAGGCGCTGGAGATCGCCGGGAGCGGCGCCGGGCGCGAGAGGACACCCCCGCCGCCCGGCCCCGCCGGCGCGCGGTTCCTGGTGCGCCCGACCATGTTCCGGCTGCTCTCGGTCGTCGTCCGGGCGGTGCGCCGTGAACTCCGCCGGGACTCGCCCGTGTTCCGGCACGCCGTCCGTCTGGCGGCGGTGGCCACGCTCGGCTACCTGATCGCCGCCCGGCTGCCCCTGGGCCACGGCTACTGGGCGCCCATCGCCTCGGTGATGGTGATGCGGCCGGACTTCCACCGGACGTACGCGCGTGCGGTGGCCCGTCTGGCCGGGACCCTGGCGGGGGTCGCGTTGGCCACCGGGATGGTGCGGGCCCTGGGCCCGGACGCCCATGTGTTCGGCGCGCTGGCGGTGGTCTCGGCGGGCCTGTCGTACACGCTGAGCCGTACCGGCTACGCATACTCCCAGTGCTTCACTGCCGCGTACGTCGTCTTCCTGCTCGGCATGGGCGGCCAGGCCTGGGAGCAGACGGTCCCGGAGCGGGTGGTGCTCACCCTGCTCGGCGGCGCCCTGGCCATGCTGGCGTACGTGGTGTTCCCCGCATGGGAGACGCCCCGGCTGCCGGGCCGGCTCGCGGACTGGCTCGCCGCCAACGGCCGCTACGCGGCCGCGGTGCTCCGCGGCTACGCCGAACCGACCCGGGAGCATCGCGCCGACATGCGCAGGGCCCTGCTGGCGAGCAGGGAGGCACGTGCCGCCTGGCAGGAGGCCTTCGAACGCGCACGGCAGGAACCGGTCCGCCCCAGGGGTCTGACCTCACGCGAGGCGGAGGAGGCACAGGAGGCGCTCAAGCGGTTCGGCCGGGCGGCGATGCTCATGGAGAGCCATGTCCCGCGGACCGACAGCCGTTTCGTCCCCGGGGCGGAGCGGTTCGCCGAGGCCCTGGAGGCCGACACCGCGCAGGCGGCCGTCGACGTGCGCGAGCACAGGAATCCGGACTGGGGGCACGTGGAGGAGGCGCTCCACGCGTGGGAGGGTGCTACCGCCGAGGACCGGGACCCGGTGGTGCGGCGCGGCGCGGAACTGCAGAAGCGGGCCCTGGAGGACCTCGCGACGGCCGTGAGCCGCACACCCCTGGAACGGGACGTCGGGTCTGCTCGCGAGGAACAGCGGGTACGGGCGGCCGTGACCGCGGAGGGCGACGGATCAGAGCCCGCGCACCAGGATGGGTGACGGCGGCGGGCCTCATGCTGACCCTCGGCACGGGAAAGGGTCGGCCCCCTGCCGGTGGCCGCGACGGCGACCAGCGCAGACACCGGATCCCTCGCGGCTCAGTGGGCTTCGCCGACCGCGGGGGCCGGGGTGGCGGCCGTACCGCTACAGCAGGTGCGACGGGTCCGACACCCCGCCGGCGCCGTCCGTGGCCGTCATGCGGCGGGCCGACGGCAGGGGGACGCGGAGGACGACCGGCCGGGCGAGGACGAGGTCGCGGGTCGCGGTGTTGGCGCCGCGGGCGCGCAGGGCCTGGGTGAGCCGGTTGTGGATGTGGGCGACGATGCGGAACTCGGCCGTGAACTGGATCAGGGCGGACTCCGTCTTCGGCTTGTGCAGCGGCACCGTGCCCGAGGCGTTGCCCGCTACGGTCGAACTGTCGCCAGCCCAGGCGCCGTTGGCGACCGCCTCGCTCATGCGGCCGGGGTCGGTCAGCAGGGGGCCCGCACCGAAGTGGCCGCGGGCGCCGCGTCCGTGGTCGGCGCCGGTGTGGAGGTCGGTGGCGCCGGCGCGGCCCTGTTCGGGGTCGCTCTGGGCCACCGTCTCGAAGATCGCGGTGTCGCCGCGTCCCAGGACCCGCCCGTCGCGCAGCCGGGCGTGCAGCGAGCAGTCGAGGTCCTGGCCCTCCAGGCCCGAGTGGTGGTTGGCGGGCAGTTCGCTGCCGCCCGACACCAGCAGGGGCAGCGCGGCGATCAGCCATTCCGTGGAGACGGCCTCCGACTGCGCGTAGGCGGCGTGGCTGAGTGCCTTGGGGTCGAACCGTGCGCTGCCGCCCGCGTCCCGGACGGTGGCGGCGATGGCCGTGCGCAACTGCTCGGCTCCCCGGAACCCGTTCACCTGCACCTGAGCCGGCAGTGCCGTGCCCCGGGCGCGCCAGGTGCGCAGGTCGGCGGGTGAGGCGGTACGGCGCCGGAGGCCGCGGCCCGCGCCGGGAGCGGTGACCGGCCGCACCTGGGCCAGGGCGCGCACGTCCTTCTCCAGTGCCCGGTAGACCAGGTTTCTGCCGGTGATCTCGGCCTTCGCGACCGGGCCGTCCGAGGACAGCAGTTCCAGTGAGGCCGTGACCGGCACCCGCATCCGCACGGCCGGGGCGCTGCCGTCGACGATGGTGCGGATGCCGACCTGGGTTCGCGAGGTCTCGCCGGACTTCGTCGCCGCGGTCGACGTGGCCGCGGTGCCGAGGGTGGCGGCGCTGCTGTCGACCGCTCCGCTCTCGGGCTCGCCCGTGCCGGCGAGGCTCAGGCCCACTCCGGTGGCCGTGCCCCGTTCCGCGCTGCCGACGCGGTCCGTGACGGCCATCGTGGCGAACTCCATGTCCCGGTCCCCGTCGGTGTGTTCGTACGGCTGGGCGTCGCCGGTGCGTTCGACGCGCAGGACGGCCCGGTAGCGGGTCAGGCGGTTGCGGAACAGTTCCACCGGCACGCCGCCGTCCATGGCGCCCGCCAGCAGGCCGACGGCACCGTCGCGGTCGAGGACCCGCAGCAGCCGCTGCACGTTGCGGTAGGGGTCGTCCAACTGGCGTTCCGGCAGGAGTGCCTTGGCGAGGTCGGCGTCGCGGACGCGGCCGCGGAGGTCCCGCAGCAGCGGTACGAGGTCGGGCATGTCCTCGATCAGTCCGAAGCCCAGCGGCAGGTCCCGGGCGAGGGCGGGCGGCAGCGCGGGCCCCGGGGGGAGCGCCGGTCCTGTCTCGCCGGCGGCGTCCGCGGCGGGCTGACGGTCTCCGTCGGCGCGCTCGGGTGCCGCCGTCGTACCGTCCGCGGCGGCGGCGCGCTCCGTGTCCGGCAGCCGGGACGACGTGTCCTCGGCTGTCTCGGTCCCGGCAGAGGTCTCGGCTGCCTCGGTCCCGGCGGGGGTCCCGGCTGTCTCGATCCCGGCGGGAGCCTCGGCGGTCTCGGTCCCGGCGGGGGTTTCGGCGCCCGGGGCCCGCAGTCCCGCCGCGGCGAGCTGGTCCTCGCTGAGCCACAGGCCGACGGCGCCGGGGACGGTCTGCTCGGCGGCGGACACTCCGGTGCCGCCGAGTCCGGACGACACCTCCGCCGCCATCCGCACCAGCAGGTCGCACTGCACGAGGTAGAGGGCGCGGCCGCGCGGCACCACGGAGTTGCGCTCCACCGTGCCCGTCGTGGACATGCCCTTGGCGGTACGGCGATGGGTGCCGCGGCTTCCCGACACGCCCTCGCCGAGCTGCCAGTGGTCGCCCTTCTCGCGGCCCGCCACGCCGTAGCCGAGGGTGTGGGAGGTGGTGCGCGACCTCTGGCCGGCCGCCTGGTGTCCGCCGAGGGCCATGTTCTCCGTGCCGGGGCCCTTGGCGACGGTGACGACGCGGGGCCGGGTGAGGGCGAAGCGGGTGCCGACGGCGCCGGTCAACGCCGTGAGCCTGCGCGGGTGGTGGAGGTTGTCGACGACCCAGCCGGTTCCCACGGCCTGCCGGAGCGCGGCCGTGACGGACTGCGGGCTGAGCCGGTCCTCGATGGCCTGGCGGGGGGCGAGGCCCTCCGTGGCGAAGGCGTTGTCCGCCTGGCCGGGCGCGTTCCGCACGGCGGCCCGGGACAGCAGCCTGTACGCCAGTGAGCGCACGGCCAGCGCGTCCCCCACGGTCTCCACGAACGACCAGTCCCGCACCTGCGGGCCGCTCACGGGCAGGGCCTGGCCGGTCAGCGCGCCGATGCCGGCGACGTCGACGGACTTCGGCAGGCGCCGGGTGGCGGCGGCCCTGGCGCGCAGCCGTCCGCCCTCCGCGGTGCCCACGGTGAAGCCGGTGGGTGTGGTCAGGCGGACGTCCTGGGCGGCGAGGTGCAGCGGGTCGCCCTCGGCCGCGCCGGCCGACGAGGCGATCTCCTCGACCTCGGGGTCGTGCCGGCCGGGCCGGCCGGGCGTGAGGGAGCGCATCGCCTTGCGCTCCCGGGTGACCATGGTCACCGCGATCCCGAGGCTCAACTGCGCACCGAACGAACTGCGCTCCGGCTGACCGCTGTTGAGGGAGTCACCGCGGACGGCGGGTCCGGCCTGGCCCGAACGTCCCGAGTGCAGCGCGCTCTCGGCGCTCAGTCCGCCGGACAGTTTGCCGGGCACGAGTTGCAGCTGGAGGTTGAAGCGGGTGCCGATGTCACGCGAACTGGTCTGCCCGGTCTGCGAACCGCTGCCCACGCCGGAGCTGCTGCGCACCAGCCAGTCCTCGGTCTCGCCCAGATGACCGACGGGGCCGAGCCGTCCCGTCACCAGGACCTGGACGTCGTGGGCGTGGCCCGCCGTCTTGCGGCGCAGCCGGACCGGAATGCCGGTCGACAGCAACTGGTCCTTGTGGGCACGGATGTTGGTCTGGGAGAGCAGGGCGACCAGGTTCCGGTAGTTGGTCCGCCGCTGTTCGTTGTCCTCCGCGGACGGCTTGTCGGGCGCCCGCCCGTCGGTGGGCGCGGGGCGCCGGCCCGCCGGTGCGGGGGCGGTGAACTCGGCGGGCAGGTAGCCGGCCAGCCGCGGGGTGGAGGCGAACAGCCGCTCCACGGCGGCGATCAGCGGCGCGGAGTCGAACCTGCCGAGGGCCACGCTGGAGCCCATGGCGCCGAACGGCAGTTCTCGCGCGGGCAGTCGTCTGCCGTCCTTGTCCACGGTCCTGACCAGGTCGCCGGCCGTGACGCCTTCGGGCAGCGGCAGTCCGAGGGCGCGCGCCTCCTCCGCCCGCAGGCTCACCATGACGTCGATGTCGTGGACGGCGGTCCGGGCCCGCCGGCCGCCGGCCGCCCCCACGGCGTCGCCCGTGCCCTCGGCCGTCAGCCGGACGCTGCTGCGGTAAAGGACCTTCTCACCGCGCACCTCGGCGCCCTGCCGGGTGGAGGCCGCCTGGTCGGCCTTCACCGTGCGGGAGCGGCCGGCCCCGGGCAGGGTCACCTGCGACATGCGCAGGACGGGGCCGAGTCCGGGGACTCCCAGGGCCAGCGCCGGGCCCGCGCCCAGCCGGAGGCTGCCGCCCTCGCGGGAGCTGTCGGACACGGTGTGCGCGGCCTGCTGGTGGGTGCGCAACTGGGTTCTGCCGATGCTCCAGGCGGGTGCCATCGACAGGATGTCGGCCCGCATCCGGTAGGCGCCCTTGACGGTGCCGTCGAGGGAGGTGAGGTCCTCGCCCATGACCCACCCGGCGAGCAGGCGGGGCAGGTCCTCCGTGACGGTCGCCGCGGAGGTGGCCTCGTACAGGTGCGGCCGGCCGGGCGCGCCGAGGTCCGTGAGCCGCGGGTGGAGCACCGAGGCCACGGTGTCGAACAGGCCGCCACCGCCGCCGTGCGGGGCGCCCGCGTCGGTGACGGCGAGCGGGGCCAGGGAGTCGGCGAGGGCGGTCTCGCGGGCCGTGTCAGGTGCCAGGGGTGCCACGTGGTCCGGCGCGGTTGTGCCGGCGGGGACGAGGTGTTCGCGCGGCACCCGCTGGGTGAGCGTGCCCGGCGCGCTCGCCGTGTGCGCGACGCTGCGGGCGCTTTCGCCGCGGGTGATCCGTACCTGGTAGCGCACGTGCCGGAGGACCTCGACCGAGCCGCCGTCGCTGCGCAGCGTCCGGGGTTCCGAGACGGTCCTCGACGTGTGGGTGTCCGTGGCGGAGGTCAGGCCGGCGTCGCCGGCGAAGGCGGCGCCGGCCCAGACACCCGGGTGGACCGGTGCGACGGCCGCGCCGGAACCGCGCAGGCCCAGACGGCTCGTACGGCTGGCGCCGGCGGCGCCGCTGCCCGCGGAGTTGCGCAGGCTGTCGACCTTGATGTCGGCGCCCTCGGTCTCCGCCTCCCGCGCGGCGGTGTCCAGGCCCGCGGTACGCGCGTCGCTCACGGCCTTCGGGGCGGCGGCCGACAGGAAGGTGCCGGGAGCGTCGTCGCGGTCGCGGGCGATGGAGACCGTGACGTCGAAGTGGCCGCGCTTCGTCTTCACGGCGAAGGAGCGGCCGCTTCCGAGGAACGACTCGGGCCGCCCGGTGAGTTCGCCGCGGATCCGGTCGGCCTCCTCGGCGGGTCCGGCGATCCGGGTCACCTCCGCGTGCACGAACTCGTGCCCGGTCAGGGCGTGCGTGAAGGACAGCCCGCCGGCCTGGAGGTTCATCAGGTACGGCGGCAGGACGACGCCGAACTCCGCGGACTCGTCGACCGTGGCGAGGGAGGGGGCCTGCCGCCCGCCGCGCGGCGCGGGAAGCCGGCCGGGCAGCGAGCCCCGGGGGGCGGGAGACCGGCCGGGCAGTGCGCCGCGGCTCATCATCCGGGTGGCGGCGGCGTTCCCCGCGGCGTGCTGGAGCGCCAACAGGGTCTGCCGGTCCGGTCGTTCACCGGCGGGTGGCGGTGCTGGGATCGCCGGAAGCCTGGCAGGGGGGCTGCCGGGGTTCCTGGCTGCCTCGCCCGCCTCCTGCTGCTGTGCGCGCACGCGTCTACCCCTGTGGTCGGCATCAGGCCAGGTGGTGGCGTGCGGGCGCCCGGGCGGACCGGCCGCCCGGAGGAAGCATAGGGCGGACACCGTGTGGCTGTTCATTGAATATCAGATGAACTCCTGCTGCGGGAAGGGAAGTTGCGTGCGCCTACGACGCCGGAGCCGGACCGGGTCGGCCGCCGTGAGGTCCGCGCGCCGGAACCGGACCGGTCGCCCGGCGTGAGATCCGCGGGCCGGAACCGGACCGGTCGCCCGGCGTGAGATCCGCGGGCCGGAACCGGACCGGTCGCCCGGCGTGAGATCCGCGGGCCGGAACCGGACCGGTCGC
>NZ_JBEXCW010000013.1:0-45900 GCF_040605435.1 Streptomyces sp. NPDC005574 | reverse complement strand
GCCCGGCGCCGCCTGGCCTCATCCGTTCCGGCCCTCCGCGGGGAAGTGAGGGGTGGGTCGCCGTCCCGTACGTTCCTCCCCGAGTCGGGGCGGGGGCTCCGCCGTGGGCGGGGCCGAGGTCGCCGGACCGTCGGCCTCCAGGGCGGCCCGCATGGTCAGCAGCCTCCGGTTCTGGAGGTTGCTGTTGGCGACGGACCAGCCCAGGAAGGCCACGGTGAGCAGGGCCATGCCGACGGCCTGCCGTACGCCCGAGGTCAGCGCGACCGACGCCGTGACGGCGCAGAAGAGCACGGCGAACACGACCAGGGCGGCGACGCGGTGACGCGTGCGGTGCAGCCGCTGCCCGACCAGCTCGCGCATCCGCTCCCGCTCCGCCGGATCCGTCGGCACCTCACCCGCGCGCAGGGCCCGGTCCAGCGTCACGAGTTCGCCCGCCGAACCGCCCGCCGCCCGCTTCTCCCGACGCCGTACGGCCACCACGACCGCGATGCCCGCGACAGAGGTGAACGCGGTGCGCACCAGGACGGACAGCGCCGACGGGCCGGGGAAGATCAGCATGGTCAGGGCGCAGCCGGCCAGCACGGAGAGCGTGAGCTGCGCCCACAGGTGCCGGCTCAGGAACACGTCGGCGCGCTCCAGGCCCCGCCCCAGCCTCACAGGCTCGTCCGGCGCCGGACGGCCCACAGGCGCACCGCCAGGACGACGGCCAGCAGCACCCAGGCCACGGCACAGTAGGCCCAGGCCGTCACGCCGCGAACGACGCCGACAGAACTCCAGACCGCCCAGAGGACCAGCAGCACGCACAGTGCCGTCCACGCGATGTCGAGGACACGGGCACGCAACTGGGCGCGTTGTCCGGTGCCGGGCTCGAGATCGCCGAGCTCCGATCCTCGCGAGGTGTCTCGTAACGACACGGAGGACTCCTTCCGTCACTGCAACAGGGGTCTCCCGCTTACCCCGAGGAAGGGCGAGGAGACGTGCAAGTCGCCGACAGGAAGCGGACGTTAACCGTCCGCGAGGACATCACCTACGGGTCCGCCCGCCCGCGCGGGAAGGCCCGGCTCGACCGCCGCCCAACAGCCGTTCCGCGCCCGGCCCACCCGCCGACCCACGGCCGTCGCGGCCCGACCCGCCCGCCGGACCACGCCCATCGCGGCCCGCCCCCACCGCCGCCCAACGCCCGTTCCGCGCCCAGCCCACCCGCAGCAGACCCACGGCCGTCACGGCCCGCCTCGACCGCCGGACCACGCCCGTCGCGACCCGCCCCCACCGCCGCCCAACGCCCGTTCCGGCGCCCGGCCCACCCGCAGCAGACCCACGGCCGTCGCGGCCCGCCTCGACCGCCGCCGACTCGACCTCCGGCTCGCTCAGCGGCCGGACGTGCGGTGGGCGACCGCCCCGGCCGGACCGCCCCACTGACCCGGCCCGCCCCGGCCGGCCGGCCCCGCTGACGCCGGCCGGCCCCCACCGGACAGTCCCACTGACCCCGCCGCCTCGACCGGCCCGGTCCGCCCGGACCTCAGCCGGCCGGGGCGGTGGCGTCCGCGGTGCCGCTCGGCACGGTGCCCGGCGCGATGCCCGGCAGGACAGCCTGGGCCGCGTCCACCGCGGCGATCTCCGTCACCTCGTCGCGCCGCTGTTCGAACTGGGTGCGGTACAGCTCGGCGTAACGGCCGTCCGCCGCGAGGAGTTCCTGGTGGGTGCCGCGTTCGGCGATCCGGCCGTCCTCCACCACGAGGATCAGGTCGGCCGTGCGGACGGTGGACAGCCGGTGGGCGATGACGACCGCCGTACGGCCCTCCAGCGCCTCGGCGAGCGCCTCCTGGACGGCGGCTTCGGAGGTGTTGTCGAGGTGGGCGGTGGCCTCGTCGAGGATGACGACGCGCTGGCGGGCCAGCAGCAGCCGGGCGATGGTCATGCGCTGCCGCTCGCCTCCGGACAGCCGGTAGCCGCGCTCGCCGACCACCGTGTCGAGGCCGTCGGGCAGGGACCGTACGAGTTCGTCGAGGCGGGAGCGGCGCAGGGCGTCCCACAACTCGTCCTCTCCCGCCTCGGGACGGGCCAGCAGGAGGTTGGCGCGGACCGAGTCGTGGAAGAGGTGCCCGTCCTGGGTGACCATGCCGAGGGTGCCGCGCAGCGAGGCCGCGGTCAGGTCGCGGACGTCGACACCGCCGACGCGGACGGCGCCCGCGTCCACGTCGTACAGGCGCGGCAGGAGTTGCGCGATGGTCGACTTGCCCGCGCCGGAGGAGCCGACCAGGGCGACGGTCCGGCCGGGTTCGGCGCGGAAGGAGACGCCGTGCAGGACCTCGCTGCCGCCGCGGGTGTCCAGGGACGCCACCTCCTCCAGGGAGGCCAGGGAGACCTTGTCGGCGGACGGGTAGGCGAAGCGGACGTCGTCGAACTCGACGGCGACCGGCCCCTCGGGGACCGCGCGCGCGTCCGGCCGGTCCTCGATCAGGGGTTTCAGGTCGAGCACCTCGAAGACCCGCTCGAAGCTGACGAGGGCGCTCATCACCTCGACGCGGGCCCCGGCCAGCGCGGTGAGGGGCGCGTACATGCGGGTCAGCAGCAGCGCGAGGGAGACGACGGCGCCCGGTTCCAGGGTGCCGCGCAGCGCGAACCAGCCGCCGAGGCCGTAGACGAGGGCCAGGGCGAGGGCGGAGACCAGGGTCAGGGAGGTGATGAACACGGACTGGGCGGTCGCCGTACGGACGCCGATGTCCCGGACCCGGCGGGCGCGGGCGGCGAACTCCTCGGACTCCTCCTCGGGCCGGCCGAAGAGCTTGACGAGGGTGGCGCCGGGCGCCGAGAAGCGCTCGGTCATGCGGGTGCCCATCGAGGCGTTGAGCGCGGCGGCCTCCCGCTGCATGCGGGCCATCCGGCTGCCCATGCGCCGGGCCGGCACCACGAACACCGGGAGCAGGACGAGCGCGAGCAGGGTGATCTGCCAGGAGAGCGTCAGCATCACGGCGACCGTGAGCACCAGCGTGACCAGGTTGCTGACCACTCCGGACAGGGTGTTGCTGAAGGCGCGCTGGGCGCCGATGACGTCGTTGTTGAGTCGGGAGACGAGCGCTCCCGTACGAGTACGTGTGAAGAACGCGACCGGCATGCGCTGCACATGATCGAACACAGCTGTGCGCAGATCGACGATGAGTCCCTCGCCGAGCGTCGACGACAGCCGCCGGCCGAGGATGCCCAGCGCCGCCTCCACGACCGCGATGAGCGCGATGAGCAGCGCGAGGCGTACGACGGTGCTCTCGTCGCCGCCGGACACGATCGCGTCCACGACACGCCCGGCCAGCACCGGGGTGGCGACGGCCAGCAGCGCGGTCACGACCCCGAGGAGGACGAACTGGACGATGCGGACGCGGTGCGGACGGGCGAACGCGCCGATGCGGCGCAGCGTGGCGCGGGCGAAGGGTCGCCGTTCCTGCTCGGCGTTCATGACACTGTGCAGCTGTGTCCAGGCTGTGGTCTCCATGCTCATGGAAGAGAACCTAGGACCTCAAGCAATGTCGAGGTCAATGTTTTCGCGGCATCCGCCCCTCCGGCCCGGCCCCGCGTCCCCCTGTCCGGCCCGCCCTGCGTCCCCCGCGCGAAGGACCCGATGACCGTACGTAATGCTCTGTCTCCGCTTCCGCAACCCGCAGTTGGCGCGGCGCGGAAACCCTCTCCCCCTGTGACCGCGATTCAGCTCCCCGAGCTTCCCCCGCTGCCAGGGAAACACCTTGGCCGACGCGTTCCGGTCCGCCAGATCCTGTGTCTGGTCCCGCTGCTGCTCGTGACCGTCGTCGCCGTGCGGCACCGGTCGGTCCTCGCCGAGGGCTTCGGCCATCTGCGCACGGCCCAGTGGCCCTGGCTGCTCGCCGCGGTCGGGGCGACCTGTCTGACCTGGGTCGCCGCCGCCTTCACCCGGCAGGGCGCCGTCGTCGAGCGGCTGCCCAGACGGCGGCTGCTGGCCACGCAGTTCGCGGCGGGCGCGGCCAACCACCTGCTGCCGACCGGGCTCGGCGCGAGCGCGGTCAACCTGCGGTTCATGACCGTGTGCGGAGTTCCGCTCGCCCGCTCCTCCGCCGCCCTGGCCCTCTACCTGCTGGCGGAGACCGTCACCCGGCTCGGCCTGCTGGCCGGGCTGCTCATCGCGTTTCCCGGCGCGCTGCGGCTCGGCACCCTGCTCCCGCACGGCGCGGCCGGCCCGCTGCTGCTCGGCGCCGGCGCGGTGCTGGTCGTGGCGGGGGGCGCGCTCACCTTCGTACGACGGCTGCGCACCGCCGTGTGCTCCTTCCTGCGCACCGCGCTGGGCGAGGCCCGCTCGGTGCACGCCCGCCCCGCCCGGGCGCTCGCCCTGTGGGGCGGTTCGCTGGCGTTCCCCGCGCTGCAGGCTTCGGGCCTGGCCGCGGTGGGGCTGGCGCTGGGGCTGCCGGTGCCGCCCGTGCACATGGCGCTCGCCTATCTGGCTGCGACGGTCGCCGTCGCGCTGGTGCCCACGCCCGGCGGTATCGGTTCGGTCGAGGCGGCGCTGATCATCGCGCTGGTCGCGGCGGGCGGCCCGGTGGCCGTCGCCACGGCGGTGGTGCTGGCCTACCGGATCATCACGGTGTGGCTGCCACTGCTGCCCGGCGCGCTGACGCTCGGCGCGCTGCTGCGTCTGAAGGTCATCTGAGCGCCGCCGGGCGCGCGCTGCGGGTCCGGTACGCGGTGACCGGGGAGTAGCGTGCGGTCCGTTTCCGTCGCGAGGAGGGTTCCTTCATGCCGGTCCGCACCGAGCGCCAGGGTCACGTCACCACGGTCGTCCTCTCCCGCCCCGCCGCCCGCAACGCGGTGGACGGCCCGACGGCCGCCGAACTGACGGCCGCCTTCCGGGAGTTCGAGGCCGATGACGAGGCCCTGGTGGCGGTGCTGTGGGGTGAGGGCGGCACCTTCTGCGCGGGCGCGGACCTCAAGGCGATCGGCGGCGAGCACGGCAACCGGATCACCGAGGACGGCGACGGCCCGATGGGCCCGACCCGGCTTCGGCTGTCGAAGCCGGTGATCGCCGCCGTCGCCGGACACGCCGTGGCGGGCGGCCTGGAGCTGGCGCTCTGGTGCGACCTGCGGGTGGCCGAGGAGGACGCGGTCTTCGGGGTGTTCTGCCGCCGCTGGGGAGTGCCGCTCATCGACGGCGGTACGGTACGGCTGCCCCGGCTGATCGGCACGAGCCGCGCCCTGGACATGATCCTCACCGGACGCGCGGTGCCGGCCCGCGAGGCCCATGAGATGGGCCTCGCCAACCGGGTCGTCGCCACCGGCACCGCCCGCGCCGCCGCCGAGGAACTGGCCGCCACGATCGCCCACTTCCCCCAGGCCTGTCTGCGGGGCGACCGCGCCTCCGTCCTCGAGCAGGAGGGACTGGACGAGGAGGCGGCGATGCGCGGCGAACTGCGGTACGGGAAGGCCGTGTTGGCGCAGGGCCTGGAGGGCGCGGCCCGGTTCGCCTCGGGCGCGGGCCGGCACGGGGCGTTCGGGGAGGGGTGAGCGGCCTGGAGGCCGGGACGCGTTGGAGCAGATCCCCGGCGAACACATCGCCCAGGAGCGGTGGTTCGCGGGTGATCCGCAGCTGAGTGTTCCTGCCGCGCGGGAGACCCGCGCCCAGTCCGGATGAGCACCGGACGGGCCGAGTTTGACCAACCTGTCCCAGCCTGCGCCGGGTACCCGGCCCGGCCGACCGTCACCGCTCCCGGACCGCGTACGGTCGGGTTCTGCCCCCGTGCGCCCCGCGCTGCCGCATGTGGCTGCCCGGAGGACGGCGTCGTAGTGCGCGATGGCAGCCGCGACGCTCAGCCGCCGCAACGGCGGCTCGCGCCTGCCCGTCGGTCAGACTGCCGCGGGGGCCCCGAGCATCGCGGAAGCCTCCTGGAGCGGGCTGAGGGTGTGCGTGGGCGCTGCGGCTTGGGAGAGGTCGCGGCACGTGAAGCCGAGCTGGGTCATGGCCCGCAGGACTTCGCCGGCGCTGAAGTCGCGGCGGTCCTGGCGTGTGACAACCTGCCCGACCTGCTTGACGGGGTACGTGCGACGGCCGACGATCACGGACGCCCCGAGGACTTCCTCGGGCTTGATGCCCTTCATCGATTCCAGGACGCCGCTCTTGGTGAGGTCGAAGGGGAAGCGGGCGATGACACAGCGCATGATGCCTCACAGGGAGATGAACGGGGGGGCCGGTTCTGCCGCGGCGAGGCGGTTCAGCGGTGACGGGCGAGGACGCCCAGGGCGTTTCCGTGGGCGTCGACCACAGGCAGGGCGTCGAGCCGGCGGTGGCGCATCGCGTGCTCGGCCTCGGCCATCGGGGTGACGGGAGAGGCGAAGGGCCCCGGGTCGACGAGGATGTCCCGCAGCTGGACCCGGTCCGTGTACACGGTGCTGTCGCGGACCGCGGTGAGCTGGGCCCGGGTGAGAAGTCCGGTGCACACGCCGTCGTTGTCGCAGACGAGCAGGTGCCCGGTGCGGGCGCTCGCCATGACGGACAGCGCCACCTCGACGGTCATGTCGTCAAAGACCTGTGGTCCGGCGGTGTCCATGGCGTCGGCCGCCGTCCCGGGACCCGGAATGACGCCCGTCGAGCGGGGCTGCATCTGAACCGTCGTCAAGAGGTGCCTCCTGCAGAGGTGGGCCAGTTTCCTGAACCTGAACACGAAGTCCTTACGCCGCCGCGTCGAACGAGGACTGCCGGGCCACGCGCCGGGCAGCGGAAGCGGGGCTGCGTCGGCCGCGTGACGACGACGTGCTGCGCTGACGCCGCTCGGCGACCGGCGCGGTGATCGTCACGGGGATGCCGGAGGGTGTCCGGGCGCCGGTGATCCGGCCGAGTGCCTCTTCGCCGGAGCGGACCTGGGTGGTCTGGGGCACGATGCCGGCGGCGGTCATGAGGCGGCTCATGTCGCGGCGCTGGTTGGGGGTGACCAGGGTGACGACCCTGCCGGACTCGCCCGCACGGGCCGTACGGCCGCCGCGGTGCAGGTAGTCCTTGTGGTCGGTGGGCGGGTCGACGTTGACGACGAGGTCGAGGTTGTCGACGTGGATGCCGCGGGCCGCGACGTTGGTCGCCACGAGCACGGTGACGTGCCCGGTCTTGAACTGCGCCAGGGTGCGGGTGCGCTGCGGCTGGGACTTGCCGCCGTGCAGGGCGGCGGCCCGCACACCGCTGTTCAACAGGTCCTGCGTCAACCGGTCGACGGCGTGCTTGGTGTCCAGGAACATGATCACGCGGCCCTCGCGCGCCGCGATCTCGGTGGTGGTGCGGTGCTTGTCCGCGCCGTGGACGTGCAGCAGGTGGTGCTCCATGGTGCTGACCGCGCCCGCGGACGGGTCGACGGAGTGGACGACCGGGTCGGTGAGGTAGCGGCGGACCAGCAGGTCGACGTTGCGGTCGAGGGTGGCGGAGAACAGCATCCGCTGGCCCTCGGGGCGGACCTGGTCCAAGAGCGCGGTGACCTGGGGCATGAAGCCCATGTCCGCCATCTGGTCCGCCTCGTCCAGGACGGTGATCGCGACCTGGTTCAGCCGGCACTCCCCGCGGTCGATGAGGTCCTTGAGCCGGCCCGGCGTCGCGACGACGACCTCGGCGCCACCGCGCAGCGCATTGGCCTGCCTGCCGATCGACATGCCGCCGACGACCGTGGCGAGACGCAGCCGCACCGAGCGGGCGTAGGGGGTGAGTGCGTCGGTGACCTGCTGGGCCAGCTCACGCGTCGGTACGAGGACCAGGGCCAGCGGCTCGCGGGGCTCGGCGCGCTGTCCGGCGGTGCGGGCCAGCAGGGCCAGGCCGAAGGCGAGTGTCTTGCCGGAGCCGGTGCGCCCGCGTCCCAGGGCGTCGCGGCCCGCGAGGGTGTTGGGCAGGGTCGCGCCCTGGATCGGGAACGGGACGCTCACGCCTTGCGCGGTCAGCGCGGCCAGCAGCTGCCCCGGCATGTCGAGGTCGGCGAACGCCTCGACCGCGGGCAGGGCGGGAGTGATCGTCTCCGGCAGGGCGAACTCGCCCTGGACCGCTGCGGGCCGCCGACCGTAGCCGCCCGAACGGCTCGGACCCCCGGAACGGCTCGGGGCGGACGATCCGAAACGGCTGCCCCGCGTCGAACCGGCGCTGGAGCCGAAAGCCGGACCGTCGGTACGGCCGCGGCGGGAGGAGCGGTCATTCGTACGTGCGTAGTTCATTGAGAACCTTCCTTGATACGGCACGTGCCAAGGAATTCCCGCGGCGGAAGAGCAGCGCGGGGAATCTCAAGAACGGACCGAATGGAATGCGGAAAAGAATCTGGAGAGTGCAGTGGATCGGGCGCCGGTTGCATCGACGGGATTTCTCACGCCGTATGGACGGGAAATCCCGGACGCCGGACGCCTACTGGTTGCGGCGTGGACGAGGCGCGCGTCCCTGAATGAGGGACTGCGGGCGCTTCTCGTCCCACGGGTCACACCACTGCGGGAAATGTCCGTAGCTGGGGCCCGCACCCCGAGGGATGCGGGCCCCAGCTACGAAGTGCGCGTCGACGTCAGGCGAGAACGATGTTCTCGGCCGTCGGGCCTTTCTGGCCCGACGCGATGTCGAAGGTGACCTTCTGGCCTTCGAGCAGCTCGCGGAAGCCCTGGGCGGCGATGTTCGAGAAGTGGGCGAACACGTCGGCACCCCCGCCGTCCTGCTCGATGAAGCCGAAACCCTTGGCCGCGTTGAACCACTTCACTGTGCCTGATGCCATGTCATATCTCCTCTTGGGCAGTACGCCGGGAGCCGCGATGCACGGATACCGGGTCGCCGCGATGATGCCCCGTCCGGAAAACGACCGGCCATACGAAAACGCCGCCGCGGCTGAAAATACCGGCGAAGGCGCTTGAAGTTTTTGGGAACCACAACTGCAACTGAGATCAACAGTAGCATGAGGTGGCGGCCCGGGTACGGCAAATGACTTCATGCTCCCGATAGCGGCAAAACGCTTTCCGCGCGACGCGTCAAACCCTCACTTCGCGGCCGTAGATATTGACCTATCCGGAGCGCAGCGTTTCAGGAAGGGCAGTCGCCGTTAAGCGCTCAAGAGAGCGCGATGATTTCCGGTGACGTTTCCTGCCCGGCGTGGATCCCGGTGGCACGTAGGCCGGTCTCGCCAGGGGTCAAAACGCTGGTAGGGCGAGCGGGCGGACAGCCTGCGGTTGATGCGGCGGTCAGTAGGTGGCCAGGGAGATGGCGATGTAGTGCGCGGTGAAGGCGGCCACGGTCAGGGCGTGGAACACCTCGTGGAAGCCGAACCAGCGGGGCGAGGGGTCGGGACGCTGGAGGGCGTAGACGACCGCGCCCGCACTGTAGAGAAGACCGCCGGCGACGATCAGGGTGAGGACGGCCACCCCGCCGGTGTGCAGGAAGTCGGGCAGGTAGCGCACCGGTGCCCAGCCCAGGGCCAGGTAGCACGGGGTGTACAGCCAGCGCGGGGCTCCGACCCACAGGATCCGGAACGCGATGCCGGCCGATGCGCCCGCCCATACGATCCACAGCAGCACGTTTCTCTGGTGCGGCGGGAGGAGCACCACGGCCAGGGGGGTGCAGGTGCCGGCGATGATCAGGAAGATGTTGGCATGGTCGAGACGTCGCAGAAGAGCCTCGCCGAGCGGCCCCCAGGTGCCGCGGTGGTAAATGGCGCTCGTCGCGAACAGCAGCCATGCGGTGACCGAGTACACGGTGCAGGCCAAGGCCGCCTGCGGGGTGCGGGCCAGGCAGACGAGGACCACGCCTGCGATCAGCGCGGCCGGGACCATTCCGGCATGGAGCCAGCCGCGCAACCTCGGCTTGACCGGTTCCACGAGGTCTGCCGTCCGCTCCACCAGAGCGGCAAGCGAGGGACCATCCCCTTCCTCACCGTCACCTTGTGGTCCGCGGCGCGGCCCGACCTCACGGTGCTCTCCACACTCCGAGGCGACCTGGACACGCTCGACCTCAGCGGCGTCACGGGACATGGGTTCCCGTCCTCCCCCGGACTCCTGGGCGTCACTGGTAATCATGCGCTCATGCTAGGAGACTTCACAGGACAGCCTTTCGAGAGGCTCGTCCTTGAAACCGGGCGGACTTCAGCCGGGCGTGGAATGTCTCGGCGTGTGGACTCCGGCCCCTTGGTACCGCCGCCAATTGGGTCGCACCAAGCCGAGTACGGGGGCTGGTCGTGGGGAACGATCAAGGCTTCCGAACGGGCACCACCGCTCGCCTACCCGCAAGGAGCACCGATGCTTCCTGAGGTCCGCCCCCACGTATCCGCGTCCCTCGCAGACCAGTTGGAACACCAGTTGGGCCTGGCATCAGACCTCGAAGCCGGTCCTCTCGATGTGGAGAGCGTCGCCGGCATCGCGGTCGTCGCAGCTGCCCACTCCGGCGGCTACGCGGCCACCGGACATCTCCTGGGGTTGCTGGCCGCGCTCCCCGCTCCCACCGAGGCGGGCGAACGCTTCTGGTCGGACCTGTGGAGGTCCTCGGGTACCGCCTACCTGCTACCCGCCAACATCAGGGCCGAGGTGCTGCAATCCCTGGCAGGCGAAGGAACCGCCCTGGCCCGACAGATCCTCTCGGCTGTCGATGAGATGACCCCGCCCCAACGCGTCGCGGCCGGGGAGGTGATCGGTCAAGCCCTCGCCGAGTCCGACCATCTTCCCGACCTCAAGACACAGGTCATCGGAGAACTGTGGCTCCGCGATCTCGAACTCACCGCCTGGCGCGTCCTGCACGCCGACCGCAGGTCGGACGACCCCGCCGGACGGAAGGCCTTCCTCGAAGCCTGGACGAGCGTCTGAACGACTGCTCCTCCAAGCAGCACGGGGCATGCCGCGCCCCCTGTCACCAGAGGTGGATGACCATGCCGGGTGCCGTTCCCGAGAGCCACCCGATGGGTCTGTTCACGCTGAGGTCGGCTTACTCATGCCGGGCTGAGTACCTGCACTCATGCCCGGCAGGTCGTTGCGGGGCCAGTATTCAGAGCAACGGACAGGCACACACGGCCTGTTCGGCCAACTGAGCCTGATGGGGAGACCTTCCAATGTCCCGACGTATCGCTGTGTCCGTGGCCGCCGGTGTCGTCGTTCTCGGAGGTGCCGGCGCCTACGCCCTCGCCTACGCTGGAGATCAGCCCCCCGCGCTGGCGCACAGCACCGCCCGCTACAGCGCCCCGGCCGGCGACAGCGACGGTTCGCTGACCTTCACCACCGAGGTCAGCGCCTCCTCCGGCGTCAAGAGCGTCAAGGTCCTGGCCTGGCCGGCGCACTCCTCACTGGCCGACAAGAAGCTCACCGCCAAGGACATGACCGCCGCCGAGACGGCCACCTGCAGGCCGTCCGGCAAGGACACCGCCCGCTGCACCTACACCACCACCGTCACCCCCACCGAAGCCGCGAAGTCCCCCCACGGCGCCTGGCACGTCGCCGTCCTGGCCGAAGCCAAGAACGGCACCACCACCCTCGACGACAAGGCAGCCGACTTCACCGTCCGCTGAACGGCGCCCCTCTGCCGACCTGTTGCCGGAGGCAGAGGGCGGGAGACGTCCGCCGGTCCCCGCCTACGGCGGGCGGACCAGGGCCATGTTGGCCGGCGGGCGGCGCCAAGGCCCTGCCTCCCGGACCAGGCACGGCCGGAAGTGGCCGGGTCACGGGGCACGCCGGTGGACGGCGGCGGGGGCCGGTGCCCCGGGCCGGAGGTGTCGCGTACCCGTACGGAGCCGAGGGCTTTCGATCACCAGCCGCTCAGCGGACAGTTCGGCGTCACTGTGCCATCAGCCGGTCCAATGCCGACCGGCTCCTGTCGTCCGCGGCTCGGAAGATCACCAACTGCTGATCCGGATCTTGAAGCGGCATGAGCGTTTCGAAGTGCACTCCGATCACACCGCCCACAGGATGCCGCATCACCTTGTGCCCGCGGCCGTTCACCTTGATGTCCGGCTCGGCCCACAATCGCGCGACTTCCTCATCGCGGGTGATGCATTCAGTGATGAGGTCGGCCAGGACTCCATCCTCCGGATGCGCGGCCCAGGCGGCGCGCAAATGGGCGATGCCCTCCCGCACCACGCGTTCCCGGTCGACGTAGAACTCGCGTATCTCGGGGTGCATCAGGCAGAGCCACATCAGGTTCCGCCGCGACGGAGGCAGGGTGTCGAAATCCAGGAGCAGCGTCCTCATTTCACGGTTCCAGGCAAGAATGTCGTAGCGGTGATTCATCAGCAGGGCCGGCAGCGGCGACAGATCCGCGACCAGCCGGGCCAGCGGCGGCGCCGCGGCCGCGGCGGGCTCGTCCGCCATGCGAGGACTCTGCCGGGCCAGATTGAAGAGATAGGCGCGTTCGACAGGGGCGAGACGCAGCGCCCGGGCCAGCGCATCCACCACATCCGCCGAAGGCCGCAGCCCACGCCCCTGTTCCAGCCGCACGACGTAGTCGACGCTGATCCCGGCCAGCCCGGCGACCTCTTCACGGCGCAGTCCCGGGGTCCGGCGGAACTGCCGCCGCGACGGCAGGCCCACCTCCTGCGGGGCCAGGCGTTCGCGTCGGGCCCGCAGGAACGCGGCCAACTCCTGTGTCGTGTCCAGGAAGCGGGTCGTCATGCACGCTCCAACAGCCAGGGTAGGAGCGATGTTCCCAGGAACACCCTTCCCTTACGCCCAGGTCGCGACGGTCGCAGTCTTGTGATCGAAATCTGATCGCAAGCGCAGGAGGACACGATGTCGACGACCCTTGACACCTACCAGCTGCTCGGCCGCTCAGGGCTGCGGGTCTCACCGCTGGCGCTGGGTACGGCGACCTTCGGCACGGAGTGGGGCTGGGGCGCCGAGCGGGGCGAGGCACGCAAGCTGCTCGACCTCTACGTCGAGCGCGGGGGCAATTTCATCGACACCGCGAACACCTACACCAACGGCAGCTCCGAACGCCTGCTGGGGGAATTCACCCGCGACAACCGCGAGAGCCTGGTACTGGCGACGAAATACTCGACGCTGCGCCAGCCTGACAACCCGAACTCCGGGGGCCCTCACCGCAAGAGCCTGTTCGCGTCGGTGGAAGCCAGTCTGCGGCAACTGAACACGGACTACATCGACCTGCTCTACCTCCACGTCTGGGATTTCACGACGCCGGTCGAGGAGATTCTGCGCGGCATGGACGATCTGGTCCGCCAGGGCAAGGTCCTGTACGTGGCGATCTCCAGCGCCCCAGCCTGGCAGGTGTCGCGCATGCAGACCATCGCCGACCTGCGGGGCTGGTCGCCGCTGGTCGCGCTGCAGATCGAATACAGCCTGATCGAGCGTACGGGGGAACGCGACCTGATTCCCATGGCGCGCGAGATGGGTCTGGGGGTGGTCCCCTTTTCACCGCTGGCCGGCGGGGTGCTCACCGGAAAGTACCACCGCGACGATCTGACCGCCCCGAACGCCGCATCCGGCGACAGCGCGCGGAAGAGCTTCAACGCCTCCCTGGGCATGGTCACCGAACGCAACCTCGGCATCGCCGCTGTCGTGAAGGAGGTCGCCACGGAACTGGGCCGCACACCCGCCCAGGTCGGGCTGGCCTGGACCCTGCAGAACCAGGGCGGGACGACACCGATCATCGGCGCCCGCACCCCGGCGCAACTGGAGGACAACCTGGGCGCCCTGGAGGTCGACTTCACCGCCGCGCAGCTGGCCCGCCTCGACCAGGTCAGCGCGATCGATCCCGGGTTCCCCCACGCTCTGCTCGCCAGTGACCACATCCGCAGGGCGGCTGCCGGCGATCTGAAGATCGAGACCCGCCGCTGATCTGGCTACGTCGCGGGTCACGACAGGTGACTTGGCGAGGACGCGGGTCAGGTCCGGTCAAGCAAACCGCCTTCGGTTCGCGCGGGGTGCCGCGGGTGAGGCGGCTCCTTCACCGACCGGCCGAACTGGCGCCCGGCAAAACGGCGAAGCAGCAGGCGCAGGCGACCACCAGCCGGTACACGTGGGAAGCGCCGCGATCGCCGGGTGTACGACTTCGGGGGTTGACCGAAACCCTGCCGGGACCATCGGCCCTGGTAGGAACCCCCGTACGGGATACGGCAGGATGAGCGGTCGCGCCGGGTCCGCGGCCGAGCGGGCCGGCGCCGCACGCACATCCCGTGAACGAGCAGGTGGCAACGTGACGAGTCCTCACATCCGGTCGTCGGCGGCAGTGTTCGCCGCAGTCCTTCCCCCCGGAGGTGCCCGGTGAAGCGCGCGCTCACCGTCGACGACCTGGTCGTGGCCGGCATCGCGCTCGCGGCCGGTCTGCTCGCGGCGTTCGCGCTGCGGCTGCTGCTGCGCTGGCTGGGCAAGCACGCCGACCGTACGCGCTGGGGCGGCGACGACGTCATCGTGGACGCGCTGCGGACCGTGGTGCCGTGGGCCGCGTTCGTGGCCGGCGCCGCCTCGGCCGGGGCGGCCCTGCCCCTGACCAGGACGGTGCAGAACCACGTCAACCAGTCGCTGACCGTGGTGCTGATCTTCGTGGTGACGCTGACGTCGGCCCGGGTGATCGCCGGCCTGGTGCGCGCTGTCACCCAGTCGCGTTCGGGGGTCGCGGGTTCGGCCACGATCTTCGTCAACATCACCCGGGTCCTGGTGCTGGCCATCGGCTTCCTGGTGGTGCTGCAGACGCTGGGCGTGTCCATAGCGCCGATGCTCACCGCCCTCGGCGTGGGCGGTCTGGCGGTGGCCCTCGCCCTCCAGGACACCCTCGCGAACCTCTTCGCGGGCATCCACATCCTCGCCTCCCGGACCGTCCAGCCCGGCGACTACATCCGGCTGAGCAGCGGCGAGGAGGGCTACGTCGAGGACATCAACTGGCGGCAGACCACCGTCCGCGCGCTGTCGAACAACCTGATCGTGATCCCCAACGGGGAGCTCGCCAAGACCAACATGACCAACTTCATGCGCCCCGAGCAGCGGTTGACGATCCTGGTCCAGGCCGGCGTCGCCTACGACAGCGACCTGGAGCACGTGGAGCGGGTGACGACCGAGGTGGTCACCGAGGTGATGACGGAGATCACCGGGGCCGTTCCGGAGCACGAGCCGGCCGTCCGCTTCCACACCTTCGGCGACTCCCGGATCGGCTTCACGGTGATCCTGGGCGTCGGCGAGTTCAGCGACCAGTTCCGCATCAAGCACGAGTTCATCAAGCGCCTGCACCGGCGCTACCGCGAGGAGGGCATCCGGATCCCGGCGCCCACCCGGACGGTCGCCCTCCAGCAGGGCTCGGTCGTCATCCCGCAGCAGCGCGGCACCGAGAACGAGCCGGGCGAAGCGGCCTCCGCCCGGCTCGACGGCTGAGGGCTGTCCCGTAGGCCCTGGCTCAGAGCGTCGCCGACGCGTCGTGGTAGTGCCCGCCCGACCGGTTGTGCGGGATGGCCAGGGACGAGGCCACCGGGGTGACCGTCCAGTCCGGGTGCCCGGGCATCCGCGGTGTCGTCGTGCCGTACAGCCACTCGCGCAGGAAGCCCGACTGGTCCCGGCCCGAGACCTCGGAGGCGACGGCGATGTAGTCGTCCGTCGACGCCGCGCCGCCCCGGTGGCGCTCCAGGAAGGCACGCTCGACCGCGTGGAAGACGTCCTCGCCGACGGCTTCCCGCAGCGCGTACAGGACCAGGACGCCGCCCAGGTAGCGCTGGTTGTCGAAGAGGTTCACGGCGTCCGGGGCGGCGACCGGCCCCGAGTCGTGCCGCCACTGGTCGCCGCGGGCGTAGGTGTCCTTCATCCGGGCTTCCATGGTGGTCAGGCCGAGGGAGTCGGCCCAGCCGCGCTCATAGCGGTACAGCAGCCCGTAGAAGTCGGCGTGGCCCTCGTTGATCCACAGGTCGGCCCAGGTGGCGGGGCTGACGCTGTTGCCGAAGTAGGAGTGGACCAGCTCGTGCATCATGTGCGAGCCGATCTTCTTCTCCTCCTGGAGCAGGAAGTTCGGCTTGTACAGGGTGAGGGTCTGGGTCTCCAGGCCGGTGAAGTCGAAGGCGTTCGGGTCGTCGGTGTTGCAGGGCAGCAGCCCGTACGTCTCGAAGGGGTAGGCGCCCAGCCGCGCCTCCAGCCACTCCACCTGCCCGGGGGTCAGGGCGAGGGCCGGCTCCAGGGCCGCGGCGCGCGCGGCCGGCACGACGTCCCGCAGCGGCAGGCCGTGCGGGCCCTGCCGGTCCTTCACCACGTAGTCGCCGACCGTGATCTGCACCAGTTCGGTGGCGAGGGGCGAGCGGGAGCGGTAGGTGTACGCGGTCCGGCCGCCGTCGAGGTTCTCGGTGCACACGAGCAGGCCGCTCGCGACGCCGCGCAGACCGGCCGGGACGGTGACGCGGAAGGTGAAGTCCGCCTTGTCCCGGGGGTGGTCGTTGCACGGGAAGACGGTGTGCGCCGAGTTCGGCTGGCCGGCCACCGCGAAGCCGTCGGGCGTGGCCACCCAGCCGGTGTGCGGGAGCGCGCGGCGCGGGTCGGCGCCGTACGCCACCCTGACGGTGACGAGGGCGCCGTCCGGCAGCGGGCGGCCGGGGGTGATCCGCAGCTTCTCGTCCGCCTGCTCGAACGCGGCGGGGCGGCCGCCGACGGTCACGGAGTGTATGTCGAGGCCGAGGGCGTCGAGGGAGAAGCGGGTGAGGGCCTGCGTGGTGCGCACGTCCAGGGTCGCGACGGCCTCGACGAGGCCGGTCGTCGCGTCGTAGGCGAAGTCGAGGTGGTAGGCGCGGACGCGGTATCCGTCGTTGCCCAGCGCCGGGAACACGGGGTCGCCGAGGGTCTCGGAGCCGGGTGTGCCCTTCCCGCCGCCCGTCCGCTCCGGCGCCGCTTGGGCCGAGTGTCCCCCGGTCAGGGCCAGGGCGGTGCCGATCAGGGCGGTCGCCGGGGCCGTCACTCTGGTGCGATATCTCATGGTCAGCTTTCGCTCGGGCGGCCGGGACGGTCGGGCCCGGCCGTCGGTCGGGACGTGCGATCTACCTACTTGACCGCAGGATCGGGCGGATCGGTTGCCCGGCGGAGCGGGCGATCCGCCCGCGGGACCGCGGGATCGCCGGATCGGTCGCCCGTGGTGGCCGACCGGATTCGGCGCGCCGACCGCGCCGACCGCGCCGGAGGGGTCGCGGGCGCACGGTGTGTCCGGAAGTGGACGCGGACCGCTGTCGAACCGGACCCGGTCACGAGATATCTTGATGTCGAGCAATGTTGCAGACGTGGAGCGGAGCACCCGGTGACTGACTCGACCATCATTTACACGCACACTGACGAGGCCCCGGCCCTGGCGACGTATTCCTTCCTGCCGGTGGTCGAGGCGTACGCCTCTCAGGCGGGTGTCGCCGTGGAGACCCGCGACATCTCGCTGGCCGGGCGCATCATCGCCGTGTTCCCGGAGTACCTGACCGAGGACCAGCGGATCCCCGACGCACTGGCGGAGCTGGGCGAACTCGCCAAGACGCCCGAGGCGAACATCATCAAGCTGCCCAACGTGTCGGCGTCGATCCCGCAGCTCAAGGCCGCGGTCGCCGAACTCCAGGGCCAGGGGTACGCGCTGCCGGACTACCCGGACGACCCCAAGAGCGACGAGGAGCGCGAGATCCGCGCCCGCTACGACAAGATCAAGGGTTCCGCCGTGAACCCGGTCCTGCGTGAGGGCAACTCCGACCGCCGCGCCCCCGCCTCGGTCAAGAACTACGCCAGGACCAACCCGCACCGCATGGGCGCGTGGAGCCCGGAGTCCCGGACCAACGTGGCGACCATGGGCGAGAACGACTTCCGCTCCACCGAGAAGTCCGCGGTGATCGGCGAGAACGGCACCCTGCGCATCGAGCTCGTGGGCGACGACGGCACCACCACGGTGCTGCGCGAGTCGGTACCGGTCCTCGCCGACGAGGTCGTCGACGCGTCCGTGCTGCGCGTGGCCGCGCTGCGCGAGTTCCTCACCGAGCAGGTCGCCCGCGCCAAGGCCGAGGGCGTCCTGTTCTCCGTGCACCTCAAGGCCACGATGATGAAGGTCTCCGACCCGATCGTCTTCGGTCACGTGCTGCGCGCCTTCTTCCCCAGGACGTTCGCGAAGTACGGCGAGACGCTCGCCGCGGCCGGCCTGACCCCGAACGACGGGCTGGGCGGCATCTACAAGGGCCTGGAGGGCCTGCCCGAGGGCGCCGAGATCAAGGCGTCCTTCGACGCCGAGCTCGCCGAGGGCCCGGAGCTGGCGATGGTCGACTCCGACAAGGGCATCACCAACCTGCACGTGCCGTCGGACGTCATCGTCGACGCCTCGATGCCGGCCATGATCCGCACCTCCGGCCACATGTGGGGCCCCGACGGCCAGGAGGCCGACACCCTCGCGGTCCTGCCCGACTCCAGCTACTCGGGCGTCTACCAGGCCGTGATCGACGACTGCCGCGCCCACGGCGCTTACGACCCGTCCACGATGGGCTCCGTCCCGAACGTCGGCCTCATGGCGCAGAAGGCGGAGGAGTACGGCAGCCACGACAAGACCTTCGAGATCCCGGTCACCGGCACGGTCCGCCTGGTCGACCAGGCCGGCGACGTCGTCCTGGAGCAGGCGGTCTCGGCCGGCGACATCTTCCGCGCCTGCCAGACGAAGGACGCCCCGATCCGCGACTGGGTGAAGCTCGCGGTCACCCGCGCCCGCGCCACCGGCGACCCGGCGGTGTTCTGGCTGGACGAGACCCGCGCCCACGACGCCAACCTGATCGCCAAGGTCAACTCCTACCTGGCGGAGCACGACACCGAGGGCCTGGACATCCGGATCCTGAACCCGGTCGAGGCGACCAAGCTGTCGGTGGAGCGCATCCGGCGCGGCGAGAACACCATCTCCGTCACCGGCAACGTGCTGCGCGACTACCTGACCGACCTGTTCCCGATCCTGGAGCTGGGCACCAGCGCCAAGATGCTGTCGGTCGTGCCGCTGATGGCGGGCGGCGGCCTGTTCGAGACGGGCGCCGGCGGCTCCGCCCCGAAGCACGTCCAGCAGCTGGTCCGGGAGAACTACCTGCGCTGGGACTCGCTCGGCGAGTTCTTCGCGCTGGTGCCCTCCCTCGAGCAGTACGCCGAGTTCACGGGCAACGGCCGTGCCAAGGTCCTCGCCGACACCCTCGACCGTGCCACGGCGACCTTCCTCACCGAGGACAAGTCCCCGACCCGTCGCGTCGGCGGCATCGACAACCGCGGCAGCCACTTCTTCCTGTCGCTGTACTGGGCGCAGGAGCTGGCCCGGCAGACCGAGGACGCGGACCTCGCTAAGGCCTTCGCCCCGCTCGCCGAGACGCTCGCCGCCAACGAGGAGAAGATCGTCGGTGAGCTGAACGCCGTCCAGGGCCAGCCGGTCGACATCGGCGGCTACTACCAGCCCGACCCGGCCAAGGCCGCCGCGGTGATGCGCCCGTCGGCCACCTGGAACGAGACGCTGGCGTCGCTCGGCTGATCCACCACCGACGGGCCACCGTCCGTCGTCGCACCGCCCCGGCCGGGTCGTCTCCCGGCCGGGGCGGCCGTGTTCCCCCGACCGGCGGGCCCGCCCACCCGAGAGGCGAGGTGACGCCCGATCCGCCGCAGCCCGCCGACGAACCCACCCGGAGCAGCCCGTGTCCCCCGCCGCCTCGCCCTTCACGCTCCTGCCGGGCGCCGACAGCTCCCCGGTGATCCTCCATGTGCCGCACTCCGCGCGGGAGATACCGCCGGCCGTGCGCGCGGGCATCACGCTGAACGACGCGGCACTGGAGCGGGAGCTCGACCACATCACCGACGCGCACACCGCGCGGCTCGCCGAGGCGGCGGCGGAGCTGTCCGCCGTCACCCCGTGGCGGTTCGTCAACGGGCTCTCCCGGCTGGTCGTCGACCCCGAGCGCTTCCCCGACGAGCGGGAGGAGATGCTGTCGGTGGGCATGGGCGCGGTGTACACACGGACCACGCACCGGGAGGTGCTGCGGCCCGCGGACACCGACCCCGAGCCGTTGGTCGCGCGCTACTTCCGCCCGTACGCCCGGGCGATGACCGAGGCCGTGGCGGACCGGCTGGCCGCCACGGGCCGGGCCGTGATCGTCGACGTGCACTCCTATCCCACCCAGCCGCTGCCCTACGAGCTGCACGGCACGGGCCCGCGCCCGCCCGTCTGCCTGGGCACCGACGTGTCCCACACGCCGCCTCAGCTGCTCGACGCGGCCCGGCGGGCGTTCGCGGGACTCGGCGGTACCGGGACCGACAGCCCGTTCAGCGGCGCCTACGTGCCCCTGCGGTTCCACGGCACCGAGCCGCGGGTCGCCGCCCTGATGGTGGAGATCCGCCGGGACACCTACATGACGGAGCCGGGCGGCCTTGCCGGACCCGGGTTGTCCCGGCTCGCGGCGGCGCTGGCGGAGCTGGTGGACGCGGTGACGGGGTGACGGGGTGACCCGCCTGCGGGCTCAGGCCCGCAGCCACTCGGTGACCACGACCTGGCCACCGGTCCGCAGCCGCAGTGCGAACGGGCCCGCGGGGGCCACCTCGGACGCGAAGCGGCCCAGGTCGTCCGCGTCCAGCGGTGCGGCCGACTGCGGACCGGTGAGCACCTCGATCCGGGCCGGCTGCGGGGGCATCACCTGCCCCATCAGTCCCTGCGCGCTCACCTCCACGTCCACGGTCACGTCCCCCGAGTGGAAGGTCAGCATCCGGGGCGCGTCCATGGCCCCCCGGACCGGGACGCCGTCGACGACCGAGTCGAAGGTCAGCTCCGCGATCCGCGCGTCGAGGTCGTGCAGCGCGTAGGCGTCCACGGCGATCCGGCGCAGCTCGGCCGGCACCGGGTCGAGGATGGCGGCGGCCCGGCGCAGCTCCTCCTCCAGCAGGTCGGCGTCGAACTCCGCGTCGTCGAAGCCCTGTTCGCCGAGGTCGTCGTCGTCCGGGCGGTCCATGCCGTTCACGTCGTCCGTTCCGTTCGGGCCGGTCATGACCTCACATCGCTTCCCGTGCGTCGAGCCGGGCCCGCAGGCGGCGCAGACAGCGCTGGCGCAGCGGGCCGATGCTGCCGACGGCGATGCCCAGCGCCGCGGACACCTCCTGGTAGCTGGGCGGCGGGGAGGCCATCAGGATGCGCAGCAACTGGCGGCAGCGGTCGCCGAGTTCCCCGAACTCCTGCCACAGGTGCCGGATCCGCTCGGTCTCGGCGGCGGCCTCCTCGGAGTCGATGAGGAACTCCTCGGGCGTACGGTCCTCGCTGACCCGGTCGAGCAGGTGCGGATCGTCCGTGGGGGTCAGCCGGCGCAGGCTCTTGAGCACCTTCAGGCACTCGTGTCGGGCGGTGCTCGCCAGCCACGAACCGGCCTTCTGCGGTTCGCGGATGCGCCCCAGGTGCTGGGCGAAGCGGAACCACACGGTCTGGTAGACCTCGTGGCCGTCGGCGTCGGAGAGCCGGTGCGCGCGCACCACCGACCACACCAGCGGGCTGAGCCCCTCCACCAGCGCTTTCCAGGCCGCCGCGTCGCCGTCGACGGCGGACTGGACGAGCGCGCCGACGTCTGCACGGTCCACGGCCCCACCCCTCGTGTACGGCCAGTCATCGTACGCCGCGGCGGGGGCGGCTTTGACCCTCATGACCCGGGAGCCAGCGTCACGACGGGGACCGGGCGCCAGGTGGGCGGACGCAGTGCCGGGACGTGCGCCCCGCGCACCTCGGCGAACTCGTTGGTGGAAGCGAGCAGTTCGCGCCGGGCGGCGCGCGCGTCGGGCTCCTTGTGCGCGGTCATGTGGGCGGCGATCATGCCGGCGACCACGGGAGTGGCGAAGGAGGTCCCGCTCCAGTAGGCGAAGCCGTCGAACAGCACCTGGTCCGGCGTGGCCGCGGTGCCGTCCTCGCTCAACAGGCCGGTGTGCGGCGGGTACTGGCAGGTGCAGTGGTAGGCGAAGCCGAACCGGCAGGCGTCGTAGGTGGAGTGGTGGTAGACGTACGGCACGGGCGCCTCGAACCCCGTCAGGGAGCTGATCAGGCGTTCGCCGGGCGCGTAGGCCTTGACCCAGCCGCCGTGGTTGCTGAAGCAGGCGCCGAACTCGCCGTCGCTGCGCAGCGCCCCGACCGACAGCACGACGTCCTGGTAGTCGGGCAGGTCGGCGTAGGCGGCGGGCCAGAAGGGGGTGGCGCTGGCGTTGTTGCCGGCGGCGGCGACCAACAGGGTTCGCTGGTCGCGCAGTTCCTCCATGAAGGCGTCCATGCCGAGCAGGCCGTCGGTGCGGCCGTTGGACGTGCCGGCGGACAGGCTGAGGACCTCGGGCCAGCCGTGCCGGTCGACGGCCTCGAAGAGCTTGGCGCCGAACTCCGACTCCAGGACGGCGCCCGCGTCGTTGAGCGTGTTGCGCACCGTGATGTCCGTGTTGGGCGCGACGGCCGCGACGATCCCGGCGATGAACGTGCCGTGGCCGACGTACTGCTGGAGGACGCCCTGGTCGTCGGTCTCCCGGATCTGTGCGTCGCCCTGGGTGTGCGCGAGCAGCGGGTAGGAGCGGTAGTCGTGCATCAGGCCGTTGTCGATGACGAGGACGCCGACCGCGGTGTCGGGGTCGTGCACGCCCTCCACCACCGCCGGGTTGGGGCCGCCGGTGAGCGGGGCGGGCAGCGGTTCGTCGCCGGGGCAGGCGTTGACGGGGGCGATGGACACGACGTGGTTGCGGCTGACCAGGCGGCGCCCCGCGCGTCCCTCCGCCTCCCTCAGGGCGCGCAGGGCGCCGGCCACGGCACGGTCGCCCCGCCGGTCGCCGTGGCCCGGATCGCCGACCTGGATACGGGTGACACCCGTGCGGTTGGCCTCCGGGCCCGCCCGGCGCACCTGGTCGGCGACCAGCCCGGTGGCCGCGCCGAAATGGGTGCGCACGGTGTCCTCGACGAGTCGGGCCTCCTCGCCGTCGCGGGCGAGGACGACACCCTTCTCGTAGAAGAACTCGGCGGCGTCGTCCGGTCCCATCGCGAGGGGGACGTCGGGCATCGAACGCTGGATCTGGTCGAACTGCTCGTGGAATCGCTGAGGTGCCATGGCGTGTCCCTCCCACTGCTGCGGTGGTCGTCAATCAGAGCGACCGCCCCTTCGGTTGATACAGCGCCAAACAGATGTGGGGGGCAACGGCGAGCACTAGCATGCCTGGAGTGACAGCGGGAAGCGACTCTGTTCTCGAACTCCTGCCGATGGTGTTCGCCGCCCCCGGCGAGGCTCTGGCGAGGGCGCGGACCCTCCTCGACGACGACGCCCCACCGCTGCACGCCTGTGTCGCCCACCAGGTGATCGGCATCTGGCAGCGGGACTTCGGGGATCTGCGGCTGGCGCTGACCCATCTGCGGCGCGCCCGTGATCTCGCGGCGCGCGCGGATTCGGCCGACCGCGAGGCCGACGTCCTCGGCACCCTCGGTGTGGCGCTGGTCCACGCGGGCCGCACCCGGCAGGGGCTCGCCGCCTTCGAGCGGGGTGTCGCGCGCGGCACCGGCCTGACCCGCGCGCGGGTGCTGTACCGGCGGGCCTACGTGTGGTGGGTGCTGGGCCGCCACCCCGAGGCGCTGGACGACGTACGCCGGGCGATCTCCGTGCTGCGGCAGGCCGGCGACGTGATCTGGACGGCACGGGCGCTGACCCTGCGCGCGACGGTGCATCTGGCGCTCGGCGCGGTGGAGCGGGCCGACGCCGACTTCTCCGCCGCCGAGGCCCTGTGGGACACCACGGGCCAGGAGCACGACAAGGCCGACGCCGTGGAGAGCCGGGGTCTGGCCGCGTTCCGCTCCGGTGACGTGCCGGTCGCGCTGCGGCTCCTTGACGAGGCGGAGGAACGGTACGCCAAACTCGGCACCCCGACGTTCATGCTGTCCATCCGGCGCGCCGAGGTCCTGATGGCCGCCGGGCTCGCGCCCGAGGCGCTCACCGAGGCCGACGCGGCGATCGGGGTCCTCGACGGCATCGGCGGGCAGTCCACCCGCAAGGCCGAGCTGCTGCTCGTCGCCGCGCGGGCCGCCCGTCTCGCGGGTGACCCGCACACCGCGATCGCGCGCGCCGCCCTGGCCGTACGGCTGTTCGCGGGGCAGCGGCGCACCTGGTGGGAGACGCACGCCCGGCTGGTGCTGATCGAGGCGCGGCTGGCCGCCGGGCGCGGTTCGGGCCGGCTCGTCGCGGACGCGGCCGCGGTGGCCGACCGGCTGGCCGGCTTCGGCGCGCCGACCGCGCCGGAGGCGTCACTGCTCGCGGGCCGGATCGCGCTGGGCCTCGGCTGGACGGCGGACGCCGAACGGCATCTGGCCGTCGCCGCCCGCAGCCGGCACAGGGGGCCGCCGCTCGCCCGGCTGACGGGCTGGGCCGCGCAGGCGCTGCGAGCCCGGGCGGCCGGCTCGGGGCGCGGTGTCCTGGAGGCCTGCCGGCGCGGTCTCGACGTCCTCGACGACCACCGGATGACGCTGGGCGCCTCGGAGTTGCGGGCCCGCGCCACCGAGCAGGGCGCCGAGCTGGCCGCGCTCGCCCAGCGGGCCAGTCTCGACTCGGGCGGGCCGCGGCGGCTGCTGGTGTGGAGCGAGCGCTGGCGGGCCACCGCGCTGTCCGCGCCGCCGACCCGGCCGCCCGCCGACCCCGCGCTGCTCAGCGGTCTCACGGCGTTCCGGGAGATCGCCGCTCGCGCGGAGGCCGCTCGCATGGACGGCCATCCGGTGCCGGCGCTGGAGCGGGAACAGCGGCGCCTGGAGCGGGAGATCCGCTCCCGCACCCTGCACATCCGCGGCGAGTCGCCCGGCGACGGCCACCGGTTCGACCCGGGCAGGCTGCTGGAACGCCTCGGTGACGACGTCCTGCTGGTGGAGCTGGCCGTGCTCGACGGGCGGGTGCACGTGCTGCTGTGCGGGCAGGGCCGGGTGCGGCGGTTCGAGGCGGGGCTGCTGGCGCAGGCGGAGCGGGAGGCCGAGCATGTGCAGGCCGGGCTGCGGCGGCTGGCCCACCCCGGTGCGGAGGCGCGGCTGCCGCTGGTGGAGGCGGCGGGCCGGCGGCTGGAGGAGCTGCTGCTCGGGCCGGCCGTGGCGCATCTGGGCGGCGGGCCGGTCGTGGTGGTGCCGCCGGGGCGGCTGCACCGCGTGCCGTGGGCGCTGCTGCCCTCGCTGCGCGAGCGGGTGCTGAGCGTGTCACCGTCGGCGTCCAGCTGGCTGCGCGCCCGGGAGACCGAGCCGCCGCCGGGCGGACGCCAGGTGCTGGTGCGCGGGCCCGGCCTGGCGACCGGCGGTGCGGAGGTGCCCGAACTGGCCGCCCGGTACGGCGGTCCCGCCCTCCCGGTCGTGCTGGAGGAGGACGACGCGCGCGCCGCGCGCGTCCTGGCGGAACTCGACGGCGCGGCCCTCGCGCACATCGCCGCGCACGGCACCTTCCGCGCGGACAGCCCCCTGTTCTCGGCGCTGCGGATGGCCGACGGCCCGCTGATCGTGCACGACTTCGAACGGCTGGACCGCAGCCCGTACCGGATCATCCTGTCCTGCTGCGACACCGCGCGCTTCGCGTCGGTCGGCGCCGACGAGCTGCTCGGGCTGGTCACCGCCCTGCTGCCGCTGGGCACGGCGGGCGTCGTGGCGTGCAGCGCCCCCGTCAACGACGCCGCCGTGGTGCCGCTGATGCTCGCGCTGCACAAGGGGCTCAGCGCCGGTCTGTCGCTGGCCGAGGCGCTGCGCGACGCCCGGACCGCGCTGCCGGGTGACGCGGTGCACCAGGCCACGGGCTGGGCGTTCTGCGCGTTCGGGGCGGCCTGACCCCTCCCCCGATCACGGGGGTCAGACCGCCGGTCGGGGCGCGGTTCAGGCCGGCTGTGCCTCCGGCCGCTCCACGAGCCAGGACAGCGCGCCGCGGTCGCCGGTGCCGAGGCGGGCGTACGCGCTGTACAGGTGGTTGCCGACGGTGCGGATCGACAGGGTGAGCTGTTCCGCGATCTGCCGGTTACTCAGGCCCGCGGCGGCCAGGGTGACGATCTGCCGCTGCCGGGCGGTGAGTTCGCCCAGGGCCAGCCCGGACAGGGCCGGGGTGCGGGCGCCCTGGCAGCGCCGGGCCAGGGCGGCGGCGCGGGTGCGTGAGGTGCGGGCGGCGCGCGGGTCGCGGTGCGCCCGGACGGCCTGGGCGTGCGCCTCGGCGGCGAACAGCAGGAAGCCGCGCTCCTCCAGCACCTCCGCGGCCCGGTCCAGGGCGGGTCCGTCGCCGCGGGCGAGCGCGCTGGCGTGGGCGGCGAAGACCTCGGGCAGCCGTCCGGGGGCCTGCTCGGGAGCGCCGAGGTGTTCGGCGTCGTAGGGTTCGCCGGTGAGCGCTCGCGCCCCGGGCCGCAGGGCCGTGACCTCGCCCGACTGGGCGGCGGCCAGGGCGAGTTCGGTCCGGCAGGACGGGTCGTCGCCGCCGCGCAGACCCTCCCGCGCCCAGGCCGCCGCCTCCCGCAGTTCTCCCCGCAGCCGCGAGAACCGCGCGCGTACGGCGGCGTACCCGGCCGGTACCGGCGCGCCCTCCGCCACCAGCCACTCCCCCACGGGTGCCGGCGTGGTCCGGACGTCGGCCGCCTCGATGCGCCGGGTCAGCTCGGCCTGCTCGGCCCGCAGCGCCTCGGCGCACTGTTCCGGCCTGCGGGCCAGGCGCCGCGAGCGGAGGCGTCCGGCCGCCGCGCGCAGCGCCGGGCCGTGCAGGGGGTGGGTGAGCCGGACGGCGCCGTCGTCGTCGGCCTGGACCAGGCCGTCGGCCTCCAGGCGTTCGAGGCGGCGCAGGTCGAGGTCGTCCACGGCGAGGGGCAACGGCTCGGCGAAGGCGAGGCGTTCGAGAGTGTCGCGCTCGTCGGGGTCGGTACGGCCGAGGACCCGGGCCGCCCGTTCCCGGACGGCCGCCGTCAGCGGGACGGGCCCCCGCCAGGCCCATCCGTCCGAGCCCGGCACGGGAACGCGCCGCTCGCGCACCGCGCCCACCAGCTCGCGCAGGAGCCGCAGGTCGCCCTGGCAGAGGTGGTGCAGCCGGTGCAGGGTGAGGGGTTCGGGGCCGTCGGCGAGCAGCCGCGCGGTCTCCTCGCGGGGCAGCGGCTCCAGGACGAGCCTCGGCAGGATCTCCCCGGTCCACAGCCGGGACACGGCGCCGGGCACCGGGGCGCCGTCGGTGGCGACGATCACGAGCCGGGTCCTTCCGTGCACGGCGAGCTGGTGGACCAGCGCGGCGGAGGCGTCGTCCAGCAGGTGTGCGTCGTCGACCGTCAGCAGACGCGTGCCGGCGAGCAGGTGGACGGCGCGGTGCAGGGTGACCGTCTCGGGCAGCAGGTGGGCGAACGCGGCGAAGGGCAGGCTCCTGGTCTCGGGCGTTCCGGCGACCCGGACGCCGTCGCCGCCGCGCAGCGCCTCGGTGACGAGCCGGGTCCTGCCGCAGCCCGCGGGACCCGTGATCACGATGCCCGGGCGGCCGGCGCCCACCGACCGGCGCACCAGCTCCAGTTCGTCCGTGCGCCCGGTGAAGGGCCAGGGCACTTCCAGGGTCTTGGCGTCCCGCTGAGAAGTCGTCACGAGAAGTAGAGGCGCCCTACTCAAGCTTGATACAGGGTGACTTGAGTAGCTCCCGACTCAGGCGCCCGCGGCCGGCCGGCGGCAGTCTGATCCCCATGACCGCACGCTACTGCTCCCTCGCGCAGCAGTCGGCCCCCGTCTTCGCACCGGGGCTGACCGCGGAGCGGCGCGGTGCGCTCGTCGGGGGACGCCCGATGTGGGTCAACGGCACGGTCCTGCACTACTGGTTCTTCGACGGCGAAGCCGACGGCTCCGTCATTCCCGTCCCGGGGACCGGGCGGTCCCGGCGGGTGTCGTGGGCCGGTTCGAAGAAGCAGCAGGACGTGGTGCGCGAGTGCTTCCAGGAGTGGGCCGACCTCGGCATCGGACTGTCGTTCGCCGAGGTCACCGAGCGCTCGGAGGCCGAACTGCGGATCGGGTTCCAGCTCGGGGACGGTTCGTGGTCGACGGTGGGCAAGGACGCGCTCCAGGTCGGACCGGGCGAACGCACCATGAACTTCGGCTGGGACCTGACCGCGCCGGGGGAACGCGGGACGGCCCTGCACGAGATCGGGCACGTGCTCGGTCTGCTGCACGAGCACCAGAGCCCGTTCGCGGGCATCCACTGGGACGACGAGGCGGTGTACGCCGATCTGGCGGGCCCGCCGAACTTCTGGGGCCGGGACAGGACGCACCACAACATCCTGCGCAAGCTCGACCCGGACGAGGCCAACGGCTCTGTCTGGGACCCGGCGTCCATCATGGAGTATCCCTTCGCGGCGGGGCTGATCCTGGAGCCGGAGCGCTACCGCGCGGGCCTGGACCCGTCCGGCGCCCTGTCCCCGGCCGACCGGGAGTACGTCCTGCGCTGGTACCCGCCGGCCGGTCCCGCGCGCCGGGTGCCCGCGCTGGCGCCGTTCCGCTCGGCGCCGGTGGCTCTCGGCGCCGGTGACCAGGCCGACTTCACGGTCGAGCCGCCGGAGACCCGCGAGTACGCCGTGGGCACCTTCGGCGACAACGACGCCGTGGTGGTGATCTTCGAGGAGCGGGACGGGGAACCCCGCTACCTCGCCGGCGCGGACGACGGGGGAACTCCGCACAACGCCACCGTCAGGGCCCGTCTCGTCAAGGGCCGCCGCTACTTCGTCCGTGTGCGCCTGTACTCCACGTGGGGTTCGGGGGAAACCGCGGTGATGTGCTGGTGACAGCACGGGTCAGCCGCACACGGGCGGACGGACCACCGTCCGGCACCGGGGGAGCGGTCGAGGACGTCGCCTTCGGGGGACAGTGTCGCTAAGACACTGATGCGATGTTTTCGGGCGCGCCGCGGGGCGTCACCTTCGGGGGAGGGTGACGCCCCGTCGGTGTGTGGGGTAGCGGTCAGCCGTGGGTGATCTCGTCGATGATGAGGAGCGCGTCTGTGAGGCGGCCTCGGAGGCGCTCGACGATGAGGATGAGGCCGTCGGCTCCCAGTTGTCCGAGGTCCTCGGAGCGCGCGTAATCGAGGTCGCGGTGGGCGTACTCGATGCGGGTGCGCTGCAGGTCAGTGAGGGCGGGTCCCTTGGAGGCTGGGGCCTGCTCGTCGGTCATGTGGTGCCGCCTGTCGCTGTGCTAGGTGCGAGGTACACCCAAATCTTGATCTATTCAGCGCGTACTGACAATAGTTCAACGAGCACAGTCACTCGAACGAGTGTTTTATAAAGTGCGGCCAGGAAACCGCTTTCAATTTGTACCAAGCATGGTACAGACAATGATCACCGGGGTCGTCAGCGTTATCCGGGTGCCCTCCGCTCCCCTGCCCGACTGGGTAATCACCCGCCGCCAGGCCATCGGAGATCACGTCCGCGCCGCCCGCGAAGCCAAGCAGCTCAGCCAGGAGAGACTCGGCGAGCTCGTCGGCCTCGACCGCAAGACGATCAACCGGGTCGAGCAGGGCACCCACGGCACCCTCATCGATCACCTGCTGCTCATCGCCAGCGCACTCGACGTTCCGCTCGCTGAGCTCGTTCGCTGAAGCGGCCCGCCGCCGACGTCAGGGGAGGCGCCGACGGCGGGCCTGCGGCCACCCTCACGGGGCGTTCGTGGCGGCCGCATGTCCCGCTACCGGCGTCGGCGCGACCCGGGAGCGGGGGTAGGGGCAGTCTGGACCTGCGCCCGCTTGCACGGCCGCTGGTGTCGGAACACGGTGATGCCGGCCGCCGACGCAGACACCACATCGTGCGTCGAGTACTCCTCGTCGCCAGCGATCCGCTGATCGCAGTTCGCGCAGATCACTGCCAGCCCCCACGCGTCAGGCGTCGCAGCCCGGCACCGGTCGCGCAGCCCTCCGGCTGGCCGCTGCACACCGCGCACCCGGGCGCATGGTCGAACAGTGCGGCCATCGCCTGGCGGGCGGTGTCCTGACGGCAGCTGCGGGGAAACCAGCGGACTTCCGACCCGGCGCGTTTGGTGGTGCGCGGGCCGAGGTCGACGGCCAGTCCGGTCGGGAGGGTGATGCAGCACCATACGCACGCCTTGCCGCGTACCTGCTGTTCGGACAGGCCGTCGAGGCTGGGGAGCGGCAGCAGGGCGAGCACCTCGCTACTGCTGGCGGTGGCGGAGGTGTCGGGCTGCGTGCTCACGTCTGCTCCCTGGGCGGTGTGGGCGGTGCCACCCCGGGCCTCTGGCGGGGGCGGAGGGGCGGCACCGCGTGACACCGATCACGCTACGAACAGGCGTGATCGCAGCCCAGTGACGTAAGCCACCAGTCACACCGTCAATTCTCCCCCGACTGGTGGGTGTTGTCCTACCTACACCAGCGGCTCTACCCCAAGCCTCGCCGCCAGTGACCGCAACGGTGTGCTGCGGCGCCGTTCCGACTCGAGCATCTCCCTCACCGTCGCCGCAGCGAGCGCCTGGAACTTGATCCACTCCGGCTGATCGCGCTCCACCTCGAGGAGCGTCTCGAGCGCCCCCTCGGAGTCCCCCGTCTGATACCGGGCCTGCGCGACGTCCACCCGGTACGACGCCGAGTGCACCGGCCGGGTGATGTCCTCGACGCGGACGTCGCTCGAGAACCTCAGCGCATCATCCGGCCGGCCGGAGCTGCCGGCGAGCGCGATGTTCACCTTCTGCGTCCGCACGTCGACCACGGAGAACGCTGTCCCGTACGCGCGGACCGGGCCGCTGCGGACCGCCGCGGCCTCCGCTGCCGTCAGCAGTTGCATGGCCTCGTCCTGGTCGTCGCGGCGCGCGGCCGGCGTCGCCGCGGCGACCAACAAGTTGCCGTACACGGCGAGCTGGTTGGGTGTCGACTTCCGGAACGACGGCTCGAGAGCGTCGGCTTTCCGCTCGGCAACATCTTGCGCCTGCTCCCACCGTCCCTGCCGCAGCAGGACCCACGACAGGGTGCTGACTCCCATGCCTTCCATCAGCGGGTCTGATGCTCGAGCGGCAGCGTTGAGCTGCTTCTCGACGGCGGCGAACGCCCAGTCCGGGTGTCCGGCCTGCGTGGCGAGGCAGGCGGCGAGCTGGTAGGCGAGGGCCAACTGCCGCCACACCCGTTCGGTCGGCGTCTGCCGGGCCACCGCGCGGCCGTCCCGCAGGAGGAGAGGCAGGGTGCTCGAGAGTCTCGAGTAGTCGCCGCGCCAGTAGGTGGTGGTCGCGTCGCGGACGCTGTCGACCCACGCGGTCTCAGAAGGCGGGTCCTCGAGATCCTCGAGGTCGGGCACCCCTGGCAGGGCGCCGATGTCTTGGATCGCGTCGCGGAGTTCGAGGAGGCCACCGTCGTCGGCGAGTTGCTGGGTCACGGTGGCTTGTCCTACCAGGCGCTCGAGTTGTACATCGAGAGCGCGTGCGAGTGCGCGGACGGTGTTGATGCGCGCGGATTGCCGCCGGTTCTGCTCGAGCGTGCGGACGGTGTCGATGGAGATGCCGGCCCGGTCTGCGAGCTGTTCTTGGGTGAGGTCCCGGAACTCGCGCAGGCTGCGGATGCGGTCGCCGATGGTGCTGCTGCTCATGTGTACCCCCGCCAGAAGGTTTGTGCTCCCAAGGTACTGCGGGCAGGAGATTGGCGAGATGCCCGTGAGTGAAGCGGGGGTGCCGGTCGATAGGATTGGGGTATGACCCCCGACCCTGTGAGCCCTGGTTCCGTGCGGTCTGTGGCCGACATCAACGACGACATTCGCGCCCTGTGGCAGCGTGCCGGCGGCGTCCTCAACGATGAGCAGCGGGCCGAGTATCAGCGGTATCTCGCCGAGTATGCGACGGCGGTGCGGGCGCGGATCGTGTGCGCCGCCTGACGTCACACTCCAGTTCGGTTGTACTCATCCACCCTGTCCGGCGGCGGCGGCGGCTCCAGCCCAGCACCCCGCATCTGCCCGGTCAGCTCGCCCACATACCAGGCGAACGCCCGCACCAGCGACCGAAGCGACCGCTGCTCAGCCTTCAACTCGTCAACGTCACGCTGCATGTCATCGCGGATCTCTCGGAACGCGGCCAGATCTGCCGCCCGCTGGGAGGGCTCTGCCTGAATCGACGCGGCCGCCCGGCCACCCCGGTACGTCAGCCAGCCAGTCACGATCACGCCGACCACTGTGACGACCGCGCCGCCCAACCCCAGCCATCCGTTCACTCGGGTCTCCCCTCAACCACCGAGCCCGGTGGAACTCGCGACGCGCACCAGATGACCCCGCAGTGACTGGTCATGTACCAGACGAACAGCCATAGGCCACGGGCATAGTCTCCCACCAGGCCAGCCCACCCATAGGCGAACGCCCACATGGCTGGGGGGACGGACGCGATCACGAAGCCCCACCGGTCGCGGGCGAACGGCAGCCACGCCGAGGTGAAGACACTGAGCCCGGCGAGGATCCACACCCACGCCCAGCAGTGCAGTGGCGCCCGGGTGGTGAGGACCCCGAGTCCTTGCGTAGTGAACGGCGGCGCGAAGATGAAGCTTGCGCCGAAGCACGTCTTGCCGATGCCCATGAAGAGCAAGGAAGGGCCGCGGCGGCCGAGGCGGCCACTGAACCAGCCCGCCACCGCGGCCCGCACTACGCCGCCTTGATCGGGCTGGTCTGCTCCGTCCGCACCGCAGACGCCGGCACCGGGGCGGTCACCTCGCGGTGCTCGAACAGCGCGAGGACCGCGGCGACGAGCGACATCCATCCGGCCTGCTCGGTCGCGGACAGGTCCAGGCCGAAGCCGAGGAACAGGGCCAGCAGGCCGGACGCGAGCTGGAGGATGGCGGCGCCGACTGCTCCGGTCTTCAGGACGATTGCGGAGATGACGGCGACGACGCAGGCGAGGACGGTGTTGATGAGGGTCTGCTGGTCTTCGCTGACGTCGAGGCCGTAGGCGGCGCCGAGCTTGAGGCCGATGGCGATGACGGCGAGGATGTACACGGGCTCGCGACCGAAGATCTTCATGGTGGTTGTCCTTCCAGTTCAGGCGATGACGGTGAACAGGCCAGTCCTGTCACCGAGCTTGGCGAGCGACTTCTTGCCGGGCTCCCCGTTGGCGTCCGCCCCGGTGTAGCCGAGGTGCCGCTGCCACTTCGCATACGCGGCCACCGTGGACGAGCCGAACGACCCGTCCCCCGCATACGTCTTCGCGAGGTAGCCCAGCTTCACTAGCGCCGCCTCGGTCAGGTTGACGCCCGCCATGTACGTGACGTGGCCCTGCTTGGCGCCCGGGTCGGCCTTCGCCGCGGCGACCAGGCGGGAGAGGTCCACGCGCGGCGGCGACGGGGTCGGCGCGGGTGTGGGCCCGCCCACCTCGACGGCGAGCTGCGCCCGCACATCCGCACGGAACACGTCCATGTCGAAGCTGGGGTCGATCTTCCCGGGCTGGACCTCCTTGTGCCCGGCCACCGACTTCTCCGTCCACCCGTGGTGGCGGCAGTGCGCCGCCGCCCACAGCACCGCCTGCCGGTACTGGCCGGGCGGGTACGAGTCCTTCCCGTCCCCCAGGTTTTCGATCTCCAGCCCGTACAGGACATCGTTCCCGTCGGCGTTGGCCTCGTTGTCGACGGGCAGCGGCGCCTTCTCGGCGCGCAACGCGTTCAGCACGTCGAGGTCTACCGACCCGGCGTGGTTGGTACGGCCCTGCCCGATCATCCACAGGCCGGCCGTCTTCCCCAGCCAGTTGTGACACAGCGGCCCGGGCAGGTCGGGTCTGCCCTTGTAGCAGATGTCCTTGTCGTTGTGGCCGGCCGTGTGGTGGATCAGCACCCCGATCACCGGGCCGAACGACCTGCCGGTCGCCGAGTCGCGGTTGTGCGTCTTCCAGCCGGGATACTCGTGGACCGTCAGGCCCTCCGCCGCATACGCGGTCAGCCGCTGATCCGCCGTCATCGGTGTGCTCATGTCAGCCCAATCTCCGTAGTGCACCGCCGTCACACGACGGTGATGACCTGCTCGAACTTGCGGGCCTCGACCTGACCCACCCCCGGCACAGCAGCAAACAACTTCCGCACCGCATTCACCACCTCGATATCCTCAACCCGAATATCGTCCTGGTCGACGGAACTCAGAGACACCGAAAACAGTGGCGCCCCACCCGCCGTTTTCCCCGTCACCACATAACTCGCCACACCAATCCCCTCCCTATGCGATCCGCTGGAGACGCAGCCACGAATCCGTGTACAGCGTCACAGCCGTAGCATCCGACACCAACTGCGCCCAGTCCATGGAATACGTGCCCGGCGTCGACCCCACACGGATCGTCCCGTTCAGCATCACCGTCAGCGGAGTCAACCCCACCGTTCCGAGACAGCCGAAAGACCTCGCGGCGTCAATGTCATTAGTCTCCGTACGGATCAGATAGCCGCGCGACGACTGCGTATCCGACGTCAGCGTCGGCGTGGTGTTCGTGGAAATGACGGTGCCGACACCGGCACCGAAACCCGTCCACTCGCCGAGCGACCCCGACGGCACCGTCCAGTCCAAGTTCAAGTCCGCGGCGATCGGCCCGTCGTACTTGAGCCAGCCGTCCAGGACGTAGACCGCATTCGCCTCCACCTCGAACGTCAGATGCGGGTCCGCGGTACGGGTCGTCGTCGCCGCCCTCGATGTGTCGGCGGTCTTACGAACCACCTGCGGCAGCATCGACCGCAGCAGCGTCCCCGTGATGCGCTGCCCGCCTGCCACCGACGGATAGGACTCGGCCATGAATGCGCTCCTTAAAGGGCGACGTAGGTGGGCGTAGCCAGACGGATATCGGTGCCCGCGCTCTGGGCTTTCGCCACCCCGTTGATGGAGCGGGTAACCGTCAGCGTCTGCGGGTTGACAACCTGATAGTTGTCGTACTGAATGGCGACGCTCGCCGCATTCGTATTCCCTGTGATGCGGACCGAGCGGGTGCCGAGGAAATAGGCGGAGCTGATAGCGGAGTCACTTCCGCTGGCATGCCACTCCGGGGGTTCCACCGCATCCGTCGCCAGCCATGCCTTCGCTTTCAGCGTGCTCCCGGATCCTTGGAAGCGGACGCGAATGAACGTCCCGGCAACATGGGTCACGCCGGGCAGTGTGTATGTGCCGAGGTCGGTGGCCGCATCCGCGACGAGCCTCCGCAGCGCCAGCACGATCGTGTTCGACGTCGTGAATTCCAGGCGGGCCATGTACATGGTGCTCGCGTCCTGCATGCGGGCCGTCACCGCCCCGTACAGGCTGTCCCCGAGCGCGAGCGCGGACGTCGTGATGTCGCTGTAGATGTCGAAGTCCGGGCCCGGCGCCGTCACCGCGGTGCGGCGGGAGTCGTCCACCGTCGACAAGGTGTGCACGCCCACGCCGGCGTTTACCGCGTAGTCGGAGGCGACGCCCCCGCCCACTGTGGACCAGGCGGAGCCCACATCCGGTGTGCCCCAGCTGCTGGAGACGGTCCGCGTGAACGTGTCGGAGAGCCAGCCCGTCACAGCAGTGACCCGCACGACCTCGCCACCCATGCGGGCGTCGAACGGCCAGTCCGCCGCGGCCGTCGTCCACAGCATCGACTTCCCCGCCGACGGGACCACCGTCAGCGACGTGCCAGCCGATGTGACATCGGTGAGGAGCTGACTCCCGTCGATGTCGATGCGCGCGTTCGGATCATCGACGACACCCACCGAGTTGTACGGGGAGGCCGGCGCGCACACGAACGTCAACGTGTGCATGAAGCGGCTGATGCTCTCGTCCCGGCCGAGGACCAGCAGGTCCACGGTGTCCGGCGGCAGCCACGCCCCCGGCATGTTGACGATCTGCATGCGGTCCCCGATGCGCAGGGCGAGGATCGCGCGCCGCATGTCGGGGGTGATCGACGGGTGGGCGAGGTTCACCGCGATCTTCGGGTAGCGGGCCTCATCGACGGTGCCCAAGTGGACGCGCCACGCCGCCTGATCCCGCAGCGTCGCCGCCGCAGGTGTCGCCAGGTTGAGGGTGACGCCCGACGTTTCCCCGTACGTTCCGACCTGCCCGGTACCCAGGGTGCCGGACGTTTCCTCGTAGGTTTCGCTGACCCCGTTCACCGTGACGACGACCCGGTTTTGCAGATAGCGGTCGTCCTCGACAGGGACGGGCACCTCGGCCAGGTTGAAGCCCGCATAGTCGAGGACCAGTGCCGGCGTCTGGTTGTAGAGGGAAGCGCGGGTGCGGTAGCCGAGGCCCCGCTCGCTGGTCTCGTACAGCATGCCGCCGTCGGCGAGGACCGCCTCCTGAATCACGGAGATCGGGTTCTGCTTCGGCTGCGCACCGAGGGGGACGGTGTCGTCGAGTTCGCCGATCCACTCGAAGGGGATGGCGTCCTCGCCGCACAGTCGTTGGATGCGGCGGCCCGCAGTCTCCCCGATCGGGTTGAGGCGGGCGCCGAGCGCTGTAGTCGCGGTGATCGCGTTCTCCACCGTGACGTGCCCGACCGTCACCCCGGGCAGGTACTGGGTGCCGATCGGTCCGACGACGCTACGGGACGCCGGCCCGAACTGCACGCTGGCGACCCGGGTCAGTTGGGTCACGGCCACCGTGTCGGAGACCGCGACCACGGCGCCCGTCGTCACGTCCGTGAGGCGCACCGCCCGCGTGATACCCGTCCCCGACTCCTCCAACTCGACGCTGACGTACAGGCGGCGTCCGCGCACATCCAACGTGTGTGGCAACTCCACGCCGAGCGCGGTCCCATCGGAGGCATGCTGCCGCAACGTCAGCGTGTTGCCGGTCGCCGCGTAGTACAGCTCCCAAAACTGGGCGCTACCCGCGCTGTAGTCGACCTGATCGATCGCGCACACGACCTTGCCGTCCGACAGGCCCGCCTTCGGGATGGCCGCCAAGAACCGGACCTGACTCGCGGTCGGGTCCCCGTACTTCGCAACACCCCCGTACACGGCGGCCGCGGTCAGGTCCGGCAGCGGATCCGACGCGGCGAACAGGTCGTAAGAGGCCAGAGCGAGGGTGCCCGACCATGTGGCCGGAGAACCCGTCGTCAGCGCCGACTCCAACTGCGTCGCCCCGGACGCGTCCTCGAACGGCCAGTACGCCACCACCGTCGACGCCAGCGGATCGGTGACCGCCCCGTAGATCACCGACCGCTCCGGCGCCGGGCCCTGCGCCAGGCGCTGCAAGATCCCGTTGACGCTGACGTCGGACCACACGTCGGTGCCGGTGGCATCCCAGCCGGACGCCCACTCCGACACCTCACCCCACATGCGGTACGACTTGCCGCCGAGGCCGTCGGGGACGCTCACCCTCAGCGGGGTGTTGCGCCCGATCAGGGTGTAGTAGGCGCCGGACGGGTTGCGGGGCGTGAACCGGCCGTCCCGGTTGTCGAGTTGCAGGCTGGCGGTGCCGGCCTGCGTCTGCGAGCCCTCATCGCGGATACCTGACGTGATGTTGATGCGGCCGCTGTCGTCGCGGACCAGGGTGTAGCCCGTGATGTCGACCCACACGCCGGCAACGAGGAGCTCCACCTGCACGGGCTGCCCGTTGGATGCCTCCCCGCTGCCCGCGGTGGGTGCGGGCAGGTTGGCGAGGCGGCGCCAAACTCCGGCGACGAGTGGGGCGACGGACGGCATCGGTCAGCCCACCTCCTGGAACACGATCCACGTTCGCAGGTCGATCGCGGTGGTGGCTGTGGTCGCCCGCACCCGCAGGAACTTGGAGATGGGGATGATGGGGCGGGCGTCGGGCATCCACTGGCGCACGTACTGCAGCCCCGACTCCCCGGAAACCGACGACAGGGACACCGCGTCGAACGTGCGGGTCGCCGTCGGGGTGCCCTCAGCGGACGCGGTGTAGCCCGTCAACCCGGTACCGCCGACGCACAGCGACGCCACGCCGTTCGGGTCCAAGTTCTGGATACCCGCGGCGACGTGCGCTGTCACCGTCGCGGCGACGTCCGTCTGCAGCAGCTCGATGACACCGTCCGCGCCGGGCGGGTCGTCCGACGACCAGCCCCACTCCAGTAGCTGAATCTGCCGGGTCGACGGGGTCGCCACCTGCAGCATGGTCTTGATGGCGGTTCCGGTCGTCACCGACTGCTGAGCAATCGTCGTCGGCGCCGGCCCATTCCACACGATGAAGGGCATTCCAGTTCTCCTCTATCTGCCGCGTGGCGGCTTGAGTGTGGCCTCGATCGAGCCGTTGGAGCGGACCTGCCGGCGGCCGGTCTCCACCCACAGCTCACCGAATTCCCGGTCGCCGATCTTCACCTGAATCACGATCGGCTGCCCGTCACCGCGGGAGCCCGCAGCAGCCTGCGCGCCAGAGCCGGCGCCCCGTCGGGGGGTGTTGAGCATCGACGCCCACGGGGCCTGAGCCTGCGCCGACTTGCGGCGCGAGTCCGGGCCCGACCACACCCGCGACCCCGCCGGCAGGTCGAGCAGCTCCGGCTCGTGCTCACCCACCCACGTCAGGCCACCCCGCAACCCGCCCGCCGCAGCCGCCCCGACGATCCCGCCCGCAGCCTTCCTGCCCACCGCCCGAGACAGCGACCGCTCCATGACCTTCGCCAGGTGAGCCATCGTCTTCTCCAGCTTGTCCTGCGACTTCTGCAGCCGGTGCACCGTCGCCGTCTGAGCCTTGATCGCAGACCCGTACACGGTGTCCGCGGTCGTCTTCCCCGCCGAGCCGGCCGCCCCACCGATCTGCTTCTGCAGATCATTCAGCGACTTCACCTCCGACCCGGACGCGCCGAGCAGCGCGCCCGCAGTCTCCAGGCCGCCGCCCTCGATGCCGGCCTCCGCGATCTGCTGAATCAGGGACTTCGACAGGCCCTTCTTCTTCAGGCCCTTCAACGCCGAGGCGAACGCGGTCGCCTTGTCGCGGGACTGGGTAAGGCCGCCCATGATCGAGGCGGTCGTCACCGGCCCGTCACCGGACCCTCCGACACCGCGGGTGATGTTCGCCGAGTTCAGCACCCCGCCCTTCACCGAGGAGGACAGGGAGGACGCCGCGGACTTCAGATCGGACAGCTTCGACTTCGCGGTGTCGAGCGCCTTGTTCACCGCGTTGAGTTGCTTGTCGTACTTGATGAGGCTGCGGCCCACCGAGTCCAACTGCTTCAGCAGCCGCGACTCGGTCTTCCCGGAGAACGCGCCCTTGATATCCCCGCGCAGCCCGTTCAGCGAGGACACCAGCGCACCGAGGTCCGCGGGCGCGCCGATGCCCTTCTCCATCTCGGTCCGCTGGTAGCCGGCGGCCCGACCGAACGCGCTGATCGACGTCTGCCCGCGCAGGCCCGCGCGGGCCTGCTTCATCGCGTCGGTGACCTTGCCGCCCTTGGCGTAGTGGCCGCCCTCGTACTGGCCGTCATTGACGCGCTGGAGGAACTTCTCCCCGTACTTGTCGACCGCGGCCTTCTTGATGACGAACTCACCGTTGGACAGCCACGGCGCCGGCACGTCATCGGAAGTCCCGGTACCCGGGCCGCGGACCGGGCCGCCGTCGGCGTACCGGAACGCCTTCCCGGTGTACAAACCGCCGGTCGCACCGGTGATGTCGTGGACGGAGCGGAACGTCTTCGAGTTGGTGATGACGTTGTGAATCGACGTGATGCTGATCGTCTTGTCATGCAGGGCGGCAACCGCAGCATTCACATTCCGGATCCCCGACAGGGCGCCCCCCGTCCTCGCGGTCACCCGCACCGACCCATCCTTCAGGTGGGTCACCTTGAAACCGAACGCCTCCAGCGCATGCTCAGCCGAGGTGGACAGCGTCTTCAACGTCACCGACTTCGAGCCCGGCGTCCGCTTCACCGCCGCGTTGAACGCGTTGAGGCCCGCGCGCGCGTCCTCATCGTTCATCTTGAACTTCACGGACTTGTCCGGGATCTTCAGGATCTGATCGGCGAGGGCCGCCGCCTCCGTCTTGTTCAGACCCATCGCCCGCGCCGACTCGATCAGCTTGTCCCGACCGCGCGAGTAGATCCCGTTGACCGTCTCCCACGAAGAGCCCGACTCCCGCGCCGACGACGCCGCTTCATCCGTCTTCGACGCCAGATCCTGCAAGGCGCTGGCCGCGTTGCGGGCCTTCTCCGAGTTGAGGTCGAGGACCCCATGGCTCATGGACAGGGCGCCCGCGTTGTCCTTCGCCGCCTTCGCCGCCGCATCAACCGCCGCCTCGAAGCCGATCATCCCGCCGAGGCCCTGCCGGTTCACATCGTTGAGCGCCTGAATCGACTGCCGCAGCCCGTCCGCGCTGGACTTCTGCGCATCCAACTTGGCCTGCACGGACTGCGCCTGAGCCCCGAACAAGCCCATCGACTGCGCGGCCATCTGCTGCTCGAACGCCTGGTCAGCGAGCGCATTCTGGTAGTCGTTCGTCGTCTCCTTCAGGCGCTTCACATCGCCGCCGCCGGCCATCCACGCCTTCTTCAGGATCTCGTACTGGGCGGCCGCCTCCTTCGGCTTCCCCCCGCGCACGAGGTTGGCCATGCTCTTGTCCCAGGCGTCGACGTTCTTCTTCGCGTCGGAGATGCCGGGCCCCTTCGCGAGGCCAACCCACGTTCCGAAGTCGGACACCATGGTGGCGATCTTGTTGTCGCTGGCGCCCTTCGACACCATCGCGATCGACGCGGACATCTCATCAAAATTGCTCTTCAGCGCGCCCGTGACCTTGCCCGTCGCCGCGAGCGTGCTCAGCGACGACGACAGCTCATCCACCGCGACCGGTGCCTTGTTGTCCGACAGCTGATGCAGCGCCAGGACCAGGGCACCCACCGCGCCCAGCGCCAGCGCCGCCTTCCCGCCCGTCCCCAGCGTGTTCAGGGCAGCGTTCATGCCGGCGAGCCCGCCACCCGCGGCAACCGATGCCGCCCGCAGCGCGGCGATCTTCGTGCCGAGTGTCTCCACCCCGGCCGCGACCGCGCCCACACCAGCACCCGCCAGCTTGATCAGCTTGAACGCGGCGTACACCTGCATGAGACTGCCGACCAACTCCGGCGGCACCGCGGCAACCAGCTTCGCCATCGCATTGACCAGCGTCAGCATTCCCGGCCCGGCCTGCGACGCACCCTCCAGCAAGTTCGACACCGCCTCAGCGATGTTCGTGAGGAGGGTCTTCACCGCGGGGCCCTGTGCCCGCGCGTACTCCATGAAGCTCGCGATCGGCCCGTGCGCGTTGCCCTCCGACAGGGCGCGCGCAAAGCTGATCGCCTTGTCGGTGGCGTTCTTCAGTGTCTGGTTGGCGAAGCCCGACACCTTCCCCGACAGGGCGTCGAAGCCGGCCGTGTTCATGCTGCCGCCGGCTACCTTCATCAGCCGGTCCAGTTGCGTCGAGGTGCCCTGCACCATCGGCGTCAGCTTCGGCACGATCTGCCCGAGGAGCGCGAAGGAGTGCTCGACCGGCGCCATCGTGAACTTCGCGGTGCTGTCCGAGAAGTCCTTGAACTGGTCCTTCAGATTCCCGTACGCCACCGCCGCGCGCTGCGTCGCCGCCGGCATGCTCGACAGCACCTGCTGCGACGCCACCTGCGCCTGAACCGCCTGCTTCGACTGCGCCCCGTACTGACGCACCGCCGTCGCATATTTGTCCTGCGCCTTCGCGGCCTCGGACATGGACGCGATCTGTGGGATCACCGCCGCACCGAACGCGGCCACCGCCAGCCCGGCCGCGCCCGCCTGCGCCACGACCGGAGCCAGCGACGCGGCGACCGGGATCGCGGCCGGAGCGAGAGACAGGAGGGAGGCGCGCATGCCGTCGAGGGATGCCGAGGTCTTTGCCGAGGACCGCTGCATGTCCCCGGCCGCCGTAGCGAACCGGCCGTGCATGTCCCGCACGCGTCCGTTGACGTCACGGAACCCTGCTGCCGTTCCGTCACTGACGCGGACTGTGATCGTTACGTCGTCAGACATCGTCCACCTCCTCCCCTCGCTCGCGGCCGCCGCCGAGCTCCTCGATCCGCACGAGGCGCAGGAGCTCGGTGTCCTCCTCCATCAGGGAGGACAGGGTGTAGCCGCCGAATCTCTCCAGCAGGCCGAGTAGGAACCGGGCGCGTTTCAGCTCGCCAGGCTCGGTGACAGTGCTTCCATCGGCACGGACTCCACCAGGGACGGTTCGCCAGAGGTGGAGGTCTGCGGCAAAGGGTCGCCGGTGTGCACCCCGATGATCGCCTCGACGTAGGCGTTCTGCAGTGCGCGGGCGAGGCCCTGGTCGATCTGCGCGAGACCGGCCTCAGTGGCGGGGATCGGCTGCTCGTCGTCGTCGTCGAGGTTCCACGACAGGAGCCGCTCTCCGAACCGCTTCATGCTGGTGGCAGCGTCGTCTCCGTCGCTGCCGTCGAGGCCGGTGGCGGCCATGTACTCGCCGATGGACATGCCCCGGACGCGGGCCTCGGCCCCGTGGTAGGGGTGGCCTTCGGCGAATTGGATGGTGATGGCGCGGACGCCGGCTTTGAATCCCATGTGCTGCCTCTCAGGCCCAGGTCGGGACGGTGCCGTCGGCGAGCGCTCCGGGCGCCGACCACGTGAGCTCGCCGGAGTCCGCGCGGGTCAGGGCGTAGTCGGAGAACAGCGCCTCAAACGCGAGGGTCACCCCGTTCACGGTCTGCGTCACGGTGCGCGCCACCGAGGTGGAGGACACGGTCTTGAACACGTCGTGGGACTGGTTGGCGGCCGCGTTGAACACCCCGTTGAGCGTGACGCTGGCGTCGGCCAGCAGCAGCAGCCGCTCGTTCGCCGACTTGTCCACGCCGGTGATGTCCTGCACCCCGCGCGGGGTGGCCATCTGCCAGTTCGTGATGTCGTTCTTGATGGCGCGCGCACTGCCCGCCGAGTCGTCGATGGACAGCGTGGTCTGTCCGAGGCCTGATGCCTTAGCCATGGGTGATCACCCTTTCTTGATCTCGTCGGCGAGCTTCTGCTGATGCTCGGCGAAGTCCTCGACCCAGCTGCCCGGGTTCAAGTGCTGGCGGGCCCGCGTCCGTCGCGGGTTGCCTCGGTGGTCGCCGTCCCGGACCACATACAGCGGCGGCCGGTCCATGCGAGTGCGGTGCTCGCGCGCCCGGAAGCACGCCTGACCGGCCTCGAAGACGAGGTACGTCTCACCCTCGGCGATCGACTGCTCGACGTACTTGCGGCCGGAGTTACGGGCCGCGAGCACGAGGTCAGGGGTCAGCGTCTCGACCCGCGTCCGCCACCCGTTGAGGTAGTGCGGGCAGTCGACCTCGGCGCACGTCGCCGGACGGAAGTGGCTGCTCAGCGGAGAGACCACCGCATAGGTCTTGTAGGCGTCGGCCGGCATCAGCGGCTCGATGCGGCCCATCAGAAGACCTGCCCGGCAACATCGTTCTTGATCACGTTGACGGAGAACACCAGGCTGCTGAACCCGCCCGTCGTCACCGTCGACACCCGCACATAGCGGCGGATCGTCGCCGTGTTCGCCAGCGCGATCCGCTCGGCCAGCGGGGCGCCGCCCGTGATCTGCGTGAACGCGAAGCTCGTGACGTCCGCGAACGTCACATTGTCCGCGCTGTCCTGGATCTTCACCGTGACATCCGTCCCGGTAAACGAGCCCACCTGCAGGTACGCCTGCCCGCCGAACGATGCCGAGGCGGCCGTGTCGATGCCCGTGCCGAGCGTCGCCGCAGTGTCCGTGCGGACGCCAGCCGTCAGCTGCCGGCCCCACTCGATGCCGTAGCCGTTGGACTGCGCCGACACCCCGAAGGTGAGCATCCCGTCGTCGCCGCGCTGGGGGTCGTAGTTGACCTGCTTCCCGACGAGGGACGCGGCCGGGTCACCGAGGGTCGTGCCGCGGCCGTAGGTGAGGATCACGTCGGTGCGGGGCAGCGCGGACAGCTTCTCGTGCGTCGCCCCGGTGACGGCCACCGTGTTGAAGAACGTGGTCATCTCGATCTGCCCGGACCGCAGGCCGCCCTGCCGTTCGTAGGCGGACTTGTCGATGCCCGTCATGTTCAGCAGGGCCGGGCCGCCGCTGATGCTGCCGAGCTGCTGGATATCGCCGGACGCGTTGAACCCGCCGATGAGGAGCATGTCCCCAAGTCCGCTGGCTTTCGCCACCTACGCCACCTCTTCCCACAGGTCGTTGATGATCAGGGGCACGGTGAGCGTGGCCACCCGGTAAGTCGTGCTGTCGAACCGCGTGAAGCCCAGCCGGGCCCGCAAACCCGCGCCATGCATGCCGAGGAGGTCGACGTTGCGGACGTTGCCGCCGAACTCGAAGTCCCCCGCATACGCCGCGAACAGGGCACTGACCGCGTCTGTCACCGAGGTGTCGACGGCGCCCTGCGGCTCCGTGTCCGCCGACAGGAACACGCGGCCGGTGAGTTCAAGGCGCGCCGACAGCGAGTCCAGCCCGGACGCGGCAGGGACGGGCGCGATGTCCGACACCCACACCGCGTAGGTCAGACCGCTGCCGGGTGCGGAGACGGGCTCGTGGTCGAGGACGTTGCCGAACAGGCCGGTGGCCATGGCGTGACTGATGGCCACGTCCCGGTAGGAGCCGAGGTCAAGAGACACGGGCGATCACATCCGTCCCGTGTACTGGCGCAGCAGGCGTTCGCCGATGCCGCGCTTCCGCGCGTTCAGCCGGTCCCGGGTAACAAGCCAGTGGTCGTAGCCCTTGAACTTCGTCACCGGGAAGTTGCGGCTGCCGACGCCGGCCAGCCACGGCCCGTACACCACGCGGGAGTCGGAGATGATGTGGCCCTCGATGACCTTGCAGCGGGACTCGTAGTAGCCGGTCGGGTTGCGGAACACGCGGTGCATCTCGCCGCGGAGGATGTTCAGGCCCTCCTCGGCGAGGTTCCGCTCGTACCGGTTGACGAACGCGTTGGCGACGCGCTGCGCCCGCCCGTCGAAGATGGGGCCGCGGCTGCTGGTGGACACGTCGAGGCGCATAGTCAGACCGCCCTCGTCCGGGCCTTGCGGCCGTGGCTGGTGTACACGCGATCCCGCAAATCCGCGAGGCCCTTGCCGCTGGTCTCCCGCTCGTTGTCCCCAGAACCAGCCGTCCGCGCGTAGCCGGAGCGGCCCTGCAGCAGGCTCGTCAACGCTTCGGCGATGCACAGTTGGCGGACGCTGCCGGGCGGGTCCCACCGGTGGATGAGGCTGCCGGTCGCGTGGGTGTCGGCGGTGGTGCCGAGGGCGCCACGGGTGACGGTGAGGGTGCGGGGCGCGTAAATGGTGGCGCCGAGACTGTGTGCGGCGATCGTGGATCCGTCCCACGCCCGGGTCACGATCAGCGTGTTGCCCGCGATGTCGTCAACGCGCATGCGTTCCCCGTCGATGAGGATGACCTCGCCGGCCGCGAACGCCGTGCCGGACTGCACGGTGACGACGACGCTGTTGTTGACGTTGGTGAGGCCGGACCCGCCGAGGGTCTGCCCGGTGGACAGCTGCTCCCGGCCTGTGACGAGCATGCGTTCGGAGTCGACGCGCAGGATCGAGCCGACACCGACGGCCGCGGAGGTTGCCCCGTCCACGTCCACGCCGGTCTCGGACGCGTCGAGGATCTCGGCGAGCGCGCCCACGGTGGTCGCGGTGTCGCGGTAGCCCCACAGGCCGCTGATCTGAATTTCCCGCTGGTAGGTGCTGCCGCCGCCGAACGACGCATCGCCACCGATGTTGACCTCGACCCGGTTGAACGGGGGCCCCGAGTTGACGGGTTCGAGGAGGTAGTCGCCGGATGCGATCGTCACCCCGCCCGACGCGAGGGAGGTGAGGGAGATCAGCTCTTTGTCGTCGAGGCGCAGGATCCACGGCGTCATGCCGGCACGCGGCGGCCAGTCGAAATACCTGGTGGCCTGCACCGGGTAGAAGCGGCGGTGGCACAGGGCTTCGATCGCGCGGGACGCGTCCTCGATGACACGGTCAACGCGCGCGTTGGAGCGGGCCGTCTCTCGCACGTCGAGCTCAGCCTTGACCTCTTCCCGGGTGGCGTACCAGACGCCTTCCGGTGACGTGTTGGTGGCGTCCGCACTGGCCGCGGCGACGACGGTGACGGTCTCCGTCGCGGTGACCGGGGTGGCGCTCTTGA